>CAYUBV010000052.1:0-13741 GCA_964443035.1 uncultured Tangfeifania sp. | reverse complement strand
TTCCCAGTCTTTTTTTCCAGTCATTTTCCATAAAACTACCTCCAGATTATTAGCACACTGCCCGTAAGATATGCGATTATCCACCACAGGTAAGCCAGTTTTGAATATAACAGCAGGGGTTTCGGAACGGTTGTATCACTTCCGTGTTTATTAAAAACCCGCCACAGTAAAACAACATCAGCAAACATTACTAAAATAGCCGATAACCCCAAAAAACCATGCAATGAAAACGGCGTGTGTCGCGAACCGATTATCATCAGTGTGGCTCCAATCACGTCGAGCACAATTCCAATGGTCAGAAACACCAGCACATGAGAAGAAACAACTTTAAATTGTTGCAGCGAAATACTTCCAATGCCATACGAAAGCAATGAAAAAGTAATTACAAAAGCGCCGGCCAGCGAAGTTGGATTCATTTCTTACAGTAAATGTTCTGCCGGCAAAGTTATATTTCTCATTCAAATACCCCTGAAATTTCAAATTTTTTCCGCATAAATAAACACCACTATTTCATTCTGAATGTTATTTTTGAAAAAAAACAACAAATATGATTTCACGGAGAGATGCTATAAAAGGACTGGCTTTATTATCGGGAGCAACATTGCTGAGCAGAAAAACAGTATCG
The DNA here is from genome assembly GCA_964443035.1 of uncultured Tangfeifania sp. Taxonomy (GTDB): domain Bacteria; phylum Bacteroidota; class Bacteroidia; order Bacteroidales; family Prolixibacteraceae; genus Tangfeifania. The sequence continues at coordinate 13,116 of CAYUBV010000052.1, read as the reverse complement.
GGGAGAATTGCTGAACCTGAAAGTAATTTTTCTTATTGCCTGAACACCAGTACCATTTCAGGCCAACAAACCGGTTTTCTTAAAGAATTTGAAATAACAGCCCGGGCAGGTTACAACGGTATTGAAATCTGGGTTCGCGACCTGGAAAAATATATCCGGGAAGGCGGCAGTTTGAAAGACCTGCGAAAATACGTGGGCGATTTGGGCCTGACTATTGAAAATGCGATTGGTTTCGCACAATGGGCGGTAGATGATAAGCCCACCCGAAAAGCCGGTATGGAACAGTTGAAACGGGAAATGGAAATGCTGGTGCAAATCGGGTGTAAACGCATTGCCGCACCACCAGCCGGAGCCACCAACCCTCCGCTACTCGACCTGTTTGAAGTTGCCAAACGGTACCGCAAGGTTTTGGAACTGGGCGACCAGACGGGCGTTCTTCCCCAGCTCGAAATCTGGGGATCGTCGGCTAATCTTTACCACATCTCACAGGCGCTGTTTGTGGCCTCCGCAACCGGTCATCCCAAAGCCTGCATTCTGCCCGATGTTTATCACATGTTCAGAGGCGGAAGCCCGTATGAAAGTTTGAAACTCATGTCGGGAAGTTCCATCGAAATGTTTCATTTCAACGATTTTGTGGATTCCATTCCACGGGAAGAGCAAAAAGATTCCGACCGTGTTTACCCGGGCGACGGAGCTGCGCCATTTAGCCAGATAGTAAAATACCTGAAAAAATCCGGCGGCAAAAAAGTACTGTCGCTTGAATTATTCAATCGGGAATATTGGGAAATGGATGCATTTGAGGTTGCCAAAACGGGATTGATGAAAATGAAACAGGTTGTTGCAGAAAATTCATGAAGCTTTTACATTCGGCTTTGCAATACCGATTTTAATTTTTCGGGGCAAAACATACCTTCGTGCGTCCAAATGCGTTCCCCGTCTTTAAACACAATAAGCGTTGGCAATTTGGTCACTTTGTAGCGGCTGGCAATAGTCGGATTTTCATCCACATTCACCTTAACAATCCGCACGCCTTTCACCTCCTGTTTTACCCTCTTTAAAACAGGGGATATTTCTTTACATGGCCCGCACCAGTCAGCATAAAAATCGACCAGAACCGGTTTCGATGAATTAATAATATGCTGAAAGCGGTGATTCATTTTTCTTCCTCTGCTTTTTTCTTTCGTTTTTTCAGAAAATCATTCAGAAAATCTCCCAAAAGATATCCGACCAAGGCTCCCCACAAAGTGCTCCAGTACCAGACCGATTGTATCATGCAGGTTCCCGAGTTACAGCCAACAAATCTCCAGTACAGAAATCCTCCGAGTGCACCAACGGCTGTAAACAATACAGCCAGCCATCTATTTTGTATTAAATTTTTCATAACTTATATTCATTTGTAAACAACATTCTCAGTGTATGGTTCTTCCAATCCAATCAATAATAATTATGGCTGTTAGAAATAATTGAAAATGATGTATTTTGACATAATTTTTTACTACTTATTCATCTATTTTTACACTTCAATAAAAATTAGTTGCAACTTTGTTTGCAAAAGCCAATCCGTTCAAATTAAACTGAATTGCAACAAAAAGTATGAGACAAAAGTCACATAAGAAAAAACCAAAGTCAATTAATGTATCAACTGTAAATTTTTATGCAATGAAAAAGCTCGTTTATCTGTTTTCACTTATTCTGTTCCTGGCATTTGTTTCAGGAAATTTAAATGTGCAGGCTCAGGAAAATCTATCGATTTCGTATGAGCAGTACCAGTTAAAAAATGGCCTCGATGTAGTATTGCATCAGGACAAGTCGGATCCGATTGTCGCAGTAGCCATTCAGTACCACGTCGGTTCAAACCGCGAAGAACCGGGTAAAACCGGTTTTGCCCACCTTTTCGAACACATGATGTTTCAGCAGTCGGAAAATGTGGGGCAGGATGAATTTTTCAAAAAAATCCAGGGAGCCGGCGGAACACTAAACGGCGGAACCAGCAACGACGGCACTATTTACTTTGAAGTAGTTCCTAAAAATGCACTGGAAATGGTTCTTTGGATGGAATCAGACCGAATGGGATTTCTGCAAAATACAGTCACAAAACCGGCTTTTGTCAACCAGCAAAATGTGGTTCAGAACGAAAAGCGGCAATCGTACGACAATCGTCCGTATGGTCACACAAACTATGTAATTGCCAAAAATCTTTATCCCGAAGGCCATCCTTATAGCTGGACGGTTATCGGCGAAATGGAAGACCTTCTCAATGCCACTGTGGAGGATGTCAAAGAATTTCACAGCAAATTTTATGTTCCGAACAATTCCACACTTGTACTGGCAGGCGATTTTGAAACCCACGAAGTTAAACCCGTAATTGAAAAATATTTTGGAGAAATTCCGCGCGGCCCCGAAATTACCGATCCGAAACCGCAACATGCAAAACTGGAGCGAACAAAAAAAATCTACCACGAAGATAGTTTTGCGCGCACACCGCAACTCACAATGGTTTGGCCCACAACCGAAAAATATACTGAAGATGCTTATGCACTTAATTTTCTGGCACAAATACTTGCCAGCAGCAAAAAATCTCCATTTTACCGTATAATCGTGAAAGACAAAAAGCTGGCACCAAACACCAGGGTCTATAACCGGGCAATGGAGCTGGCCGGCCAGTTTACCGTGTCAATCAATGCCAATGCAGAAACCAGCCTGGCCGATGTGGAAAATGCCGTTTTTGAAGCTTTTGCACTGTTTGAAAAAGAAGGTGTAACTGCAAAAGATGTGGAACGTGAAAAAGCAGGACTCGAAACCAGTTTCTTTAACGGTATCAGCTCGGTATTTATGAAATCGTATCAACTGGCAAATTACAACGAATACGCAGGTTCACCGGGTTTCATCGACCAGGATATTCAAAATATCCGGGCTGTAACTGCTGAAGATGTAATGCGTGTTTACAACAAATACATTAAAAACAAACCTTACCTCGCCACCAGTTTTGTGCCCAAAGGACAGGTGAATTTAATCGCTGAAAATTCGGTGGATGCAGGAATTGAGGAAGAAAACATTAACGAAGCCACAAAAGTTGAAGTGGATGAAATGGAAGAAGAAGCCGAAATGACCAAAACACCCAGCTCTTTCGACCGGACTGTGCAACCGCAACCTGGTAAAGACCCGGCCATCAAACTTCCTGAAGTCTGGTCGGGTAAAACATCAAATGGATTAAATGTTTTGGGAATTAAACATGACGAAGTTCCATTGGTAAGTTATTCTCTGATTATTGAAGGTGGTCATTTGCAGGACCCGGAAGGAAAATCGGGAGTAGCCAATTTTGTAGCCGACATGCTGACCGAAGGCACTGCCACAAAACCCCCCGAAGAACTGGAAGAAGCCATTGAACTGCTGGGAGCCAGCATCAGGGTAAATGCCGGCACCGACAAAATTACAGTAAATGTAAACTGTTTATCGCGCAATTTTGAAGAAACCCTTGCACTGGTTGAGGAAATTTTGCTGGAACCGAGATGGGATGAAGAGCAATTCGAACTGATAAAATCGAAAACAGTTAACGAGCTAAACCGCAGTATGGCCAATCCCGCCTACATTGGTGCACTGAGTTTTTACAAAATCATTTACGGAGAAAACAGCATTCTTGGCGTTCCTGCAAGCGGAACTGTTGAATCAGTGGAATCGATTACCATGCAGGATTTAAAAGACTTCTACCACAACAATTTCTCTCCTTCAGTTACAAAAATGCAAATTGCCGGAAGCATCGATAAAGCAGAAATAATGAATGCGCTGGCCAGCCTGGCGGACAACTGGAAAACCAAAAAGGTTGAAATAAAGGTACCCCAAAGACCACTTCCTCCTGAAAAAGGCGGAATTTACTTCGTGGATGTACCGGGTGCCAAACAGTCGGTCATTTATGTGGGCAACGCATCGCCTCCCCGCTCCGACAAAGATTATTTTCCGGCAACGGTTATGAACTACAAACTGGGAGGTTCTTTCAACGGCATACTGAATATGATTCTTCGCGAAGAAAAAGGATTTACCTATGGCGCCCGGTCGGGTTTTGCAGGGTACAAATACCACGGCAATTTTACCGCCAACTCAAGTGTACGTTCCGATGCCACGTTGGAATCGGTGGGTATTTTCAAAAATGAAATTGAAAAATACGCCAGGGGAATAAGCGACGAAGATTTACAATTTACAAAAGATGCGTTGCTTAAATCGAACGCCCGGAATTTTGAAACGCTTGGTGCGTTGCTGAATATGCTCGAAGAAATCAGCACCTTCGATTTACCATTCGACTACGTAAAAAACGAGGAAGAATTTATCAGGCAGCTCACACAGGAACAACATAAAAAACTGGCTCAAAAACTGCTGAATCCTGAAAAAATGTATTTCGTGGTTGCCGGCGATGCCGCAACACAAATGGAACAGCTCGAAAAAATTGGTTTGGGAAAACCGGTGCTTTATGAACTCTAAAAAAACTTGGATTTTTTAAAAAGAAATGTCATCCCGGTCGAAACGACCAAATCCGGGATGACATTTTTTTATGCAGATTTCATTTCACAAAAAAAGGGTTAAATTCGTTGGTTGGTGGCGGTTGGTTTTTTAAATTTACCTGAATAAAAAACCAGGCAAAAACCTGCAATGAATAAACACCATGAAAAACATTATACTTCACAAAGGTGATATTACAAAATTGGAAGTGGATGCCATAGTTAATGCGGCCAATTCAACTTTGCTTGGTGGCGGAGGAGTTGACGGCGCCATTCACCGGGCAGCGGGAAAAGAACTGCTTGAAGAAACACGGCAACTTAACGGCTGCGAGACCGGCGATGCCAAAATTACGAAAGGCTATAAACTTCCGGCAAAATATGTTATCCATACCGTTGGGCCGGTTTGGCAGGGCGGCAATAAAAACGAACCGAAAAAACTAGCCTCCTGCTACCGCCGTAGCCTGGAAGTTGCTTTGGAGAATGATATCGAAACCATTGCATTTCCGAATATCAGCACCGGTGTGTATGGTTATCCGAAGCACCAGGCCGCTCAAATCGCCGTTCATGAAGTTTCTGAATTTCTGAAAAAACACGAAGAAATAAAAAAGGTTACTTTTTGTGTATTTGATGATGAAAATTATTCCATTTACAACAATTTGCTCAAATCATAAATCCATAACCAAAGCTTTCATTATTTTTGACACAGTCAAATTGCATTTATTTTTTTTGCAAAAATTTAATAATTTTACCAAAAAGTAAACATGAATAAAGAGCCTGATAAAAACCCAAAAATCATTCTGATAGCGGAAGACGACGATACAAGTTATGCCCTGCTGCAAGTCTATTTGGCAAAAGGAAATTACCGGTTGTTACGTACTGTAAACGGGAAGCAAACCATTGAAATGTTTAAGGAAAATCCTGACACTGCATTAATTCTGATGGATTTAAAAATGCCGGTTATGGATGGCTATGATGCCACCCGCGAAATCAAAAAAATGAATAAAGACCTTCCGGTAATTGCCCAGACTGCCTATGCACTGACAGGCGACAGTCAGAAAGCTCTGGATGCAGGCTGTGACGATTATGTGACAAAACCCATCAATAAAAAAGAGTTGCTTGATAAAATAGAACGAATCCTGAAAAACAATTCTGATGCGTAAAATTAGTTGCAGTTTTCTTTTAATCATTTCAGTTTTTACCCATTTAATGGCACAATCCGACTACCGGCCTGCGTTGTTTTTCATAGAGGACTGGAAAGAAACACCGGCGGAAATACCACTCTCCCGGAAACATGTGAACAACCCTGATTTAACGGTTCAGTTGTATGGCCCGGGCCAGGACAGCCTGAAAAAAAGCCACCATGACAGGCCGGCAGACGATCCTTACTATGTTTGGTCAGGATTGTGCCTTGAGAACTGGATGGTGACACTGAAACATAAAAACAGCAATGTCGATTTAACGGGATTCGCCAAAGTGAGATGGCGGAGCAAACAGTCAGGATTGCGGCAACTGAGAATTGCGCTAAAACTCTCCGACGGCACCTGGCTGATCAGCGATTTATCGGACGGCCCCTCAGGAGACTGGCGCATCACAGAATTCAATATCCGGGATATTACCTGGCACAAACTGGATGCAGAGCGAATTGTGGAAACCGGAGCGACTGAAAATCCGGACCTTTCAGATGTAGAGGAAATTGGTTTTACCGATTTGATGCCCGGAGGAAAATCGGCTGCCTGCTCACGTCTCGACTGGATTGAAGTTTTTGGTGAACCCCTTCCGCGAAATTAATTTTCTGAATGGAAACTGCATCAATCAGCGAAATAAAAAAAGAGCTGAAAAATTTGTCCCCACAGCAACTTCAGGATGTTTGCATCAGGCTGGCCAAATACAAAAAAGAAAACAAGGAACTGCTGAGTTACCTGCTTTTTGAATCGTTCAACGAGCAACATTTTATACAGGAAGTAAAAAACGAAATCGATGAGCAGTTTACCCACCTGAACCGCAGCAGTTTTTACCTTGCAAAAAAAACGCTGAGAAAAGTTTTGCGCACCACACGTAAATACATCCGCTTTTCGGGGTCCAAACAAACTGAGGTCGAACTTCTCCTTTATTTCTGCCAAAAAATGAAAGAATCGGGTTTAAGCAGCCGTTCCAGCCGGGTGATTCAGAATATGTACGCCCGCCAGGTTGAACGCATCAAAAAGGCCCTCTCGATGATGCACGAAGATTTGCAGTACGATTATGTGGAAGAAGTGAAAAAGCTTTGAATGATCCTGACCGATGCACGCGCAGATTTGTTCCCATTGATAAGCTATTTCGGCAAGGTGTGTAAAAGAATGTGCAGCAATTACCGGCAACAGTTTTGGTTTATGTGTGGTATCCATTTTCTAATCCAGACCGGCATGTTTTACAGCACATTTGAAGCAAACCAATTCACATCTCACGGCTGAAACTGACTTTTATCAGAAATTTTTACACGGTGCTTAACAAATAGTTCACAAAAGGTTTTGAACAGAGAGAAAAGATATTCGAAACCTTAAACAGGAACCCTTTTTTTTATCTTTGCGGCCTTTATTTGAAAACCCGATTTTTTAACCGGAAATAGCATGAAGAATATAAAATTTATCAGTGCCAGGGAAGCAGTAAAAGTGATTAAATCGAACGACAGGGTTCATTTACACAGCGTTGCTGTTACGCCACATCCGCTCATTCAGGCAATGTGCGAGAGGGGCCGCAACAAGGAATTCAGAAACGTGCGCATTCAGCACATCCACACCGAGGGTCAAGCTCCGTATGCCAGTCCCGAGTTTGAAGGAATATTCCAACTGGAATCTTTCTTTGTGGGCGCAAATGTGAGGAAACAAACCCAGGCGGGTTACGCCGATTATATCCCCGTATTTTTACAGGAAACACAACGTTTGATCCGCGAAGGTTATTTGCAGGTAAACGTGGCCATGATTCAGGTTTCAAAACCCGATAAATTTGGCTATGTATCGCTCGGAACATCGGTTGATGCCACACTGGCAGCAGTTGAAAAAGCCGATACGGTAATTGCCATTATAAACCCGAACGTGCCGCGGGCATTTGGCGATGCCATGATTCACATCAACGAAATCGACCTGTTTGTGGAAGACGACAGCGAACTGATTTCTGCGGAACCGGGCCCGATCAATGAAACCGACCGTAAAATCGGTAAATACGTGGCCGAACTGGTAGAAGACGGCGCTACCCTGCAAATGGGAATCGGCGCTATTCCAAATGCCGTGCTGTCGATGCTGGGCAACCACAAAGATTTGGGTGTTCACTCCGAAATGTTTGCCGACGGTATTTTGCCGCTGGTCGACAAAGGCGTCGTAAACGGAAAAAACAAAAAAATTGACAAAGGTAAAATGGTAGCCACCTTTTTGATGGGCTCCAAAAATCTGTACGATTTTGTAGACGACAACCCGGGAGTGGCAATGCTCGATGTTAAATATACCAACCGGGTAAACATAATTGCCAAAAATCCAAAAGTTACGGCCATCAACTCGGCACTTCAAATCGATATTACCGGACAGGTTTGCGCCGACTCCATCGGCACAAAATTCTACTCGGGTGTAGGCGGGCAAATCGACTTTTTGCGTGGAGCCTCACTGAGCCGCGGCGGAAAACCGATTATTGCCATGCCTTCGGTTACTGCAAAAGGAATCAGCAAAATTGCCCCTATTCTGACACCCGGCGCAGGAGTAGTCAGCACCCGTGCCAACATTCACTGGCTGGTAACTGAATACGGCGCGGTAAACCTTTACGGAAGATCGTTGCAGGACCGTGCTAAAATGATCATCTCGATTTCACATCCCGACCACCAGGAGGAACTCGACAAAGCCGCATTCGAAAGGTTTGGGCCCCACTTCCATTATGTCTGGGATGAAAACGAAAACAACGATAACCAATAAGTTTATCATACAGGCAGAACGTGGTTCTGCCTTTTTTAATTTTTCAGGTTTCCGGTTCTGAAACAGGTATATTAATTATTTCTGAATTTCTTTCGTTTAATTGAAATGAATTGAAATTTTATTCCACCCAGTGCATTTAATAAATAATTTTGCAGTGATAATTTTCTGAAAACAAGTATTTTAAATTAATCTAAATAATCATGAATATTTCACATATAGAACACATCGGGATTGCTGTTAACAGCCTCGAAGAAGCCATTCCTTTTTATGAAAACATGCTCGGTTTAAAATGCTACGCCGTTGAAGAAGTAAAAGATCAGAAAGTAAAAACTGCCTTTTTTATGGTGGGGGAAACCAAAATTGAGCTGCTGGAATCAACCGATCCGGAAGGGCCAATTGGCAAATTTATCGAAAAGAAAGGCCCCGGAATCCATCACCTCGCTTTTGCCACCGACAATGTGGATGAATCGCTCAATGAACTGGAAGAAAAAGGAGTCCGCCTCATCGACAAAAAAGGACGCAAAGGAGCCGAAGGACTGAGCATCGGGTTCCTGCATCCAAAATCAACCATGGGAGTTCTTACTGAAATTTGTGGCAAAGAATAGCCAAACCAGCATAAATTGTTTTTTATATGAGTTCACAAGATAAAGTTAAAAAGCTGATTGATTTGCGTGCTGAAGCCAAACTTGGCGGAGGAATAAAACGCATTGAAGCCCAGCACCGCAAAGGAAAATTTACCGCCCGCGAACGCATTGAACTGCTGCTCGACGAAGGAAGTTTTGAAGAGTTCGATATGTTTGTTACCCACCGCTGTACCAACTTCGGAATGGAGAAAAAGAAAATACTGGGCGACGGCGTGGTAACTGGCCACGGCACCATCGACGGCAGAGTGGTGTACGTGTTTTCGCAGGATTTTACCGTTTTTGGCGGCTCGCTTTCCGAAACCTTTGCACAGAAAATATGCAAAGTGATGGACATGGCCATGAAAGCCGGCGCCCCGCTTATCGGCATCAACGACTCGGGAGGCGCGCGCATCCAGGAAGGTGTGACTTCGCTGGCAGGATACGCCGAAATTTTTGAACGCAACATCCTCGCATCGGGAGTAATTCCGCAAATCTCGGCCATTTTTGGCCCGTGTGCCGGCGGCGCAGTTTACTCGCCCGCACTTACCGATTTTATTATGATGACCGAGCAGAACTCATACATGTTTGTTACCGGCCCAAAGGTGGTAAAAACCGTTACCGGCGAAAACATTTCGACAGAAGATTTGGGCGGCGGAAAAATTCATGCATCCAAATCGGGCGTAGCCCATTTTTTGGTTGATGAAGAAAAAGAGGGGCTGATGCTGATTCGGAAACTGCTCAGTTTCCTGCCGCAAAACAACCTCGAAGACCCGGTTATTACCGACAGCTCCGATCCGATAGACCGGATGGACGATGCGCTGAACGAAATCATTCCTGAAAATCCAAATCAGCCGTATGATATCCTGGACATCATTTCATCGATTGTCGATTATTCCGAATTCCTCGAAATTCACCGGAACTACGCCAGAAACATAGTGGTTGGATTTGCCAAATTCGACGGACAGCCGGTAGGAATTGTGGCTAACCAGCCCAACTACCTGGCAGGCGTGCTCGACATTGAAGCATCGCGAAAGGCAGCAAGGTTTGTGCGTTTCTGCGACAGTTTCAACATCCCGGTTATTACACTGGTCGACGTTCCCGGCTTTCTTCCCGGAAGTAAACAGGAATACGGCGGAATTATTATACACGGCGCAAAACTAATGTTTGCCTACGGCGAAGCTACGGTTCCGAAAATTACAGTAACACTTCGCAAATCGTATGGCGGAGCCCACGATGTGATGTCGTGCAAGCAATTGCGCGGCGACCTGAACTACGCCTGGCCAACTGCAGAAATTGCAGTAATGGGCGCTTCGGGTGCGGTTGAAGTATTGCACGGACGCAAACTGGCAGAGATTGAAGACCCGGAAGAGCGGGCCAAATTTATTGCCAATCACGAAGAGGAGTACCAGGAGAAATTTGCCAATCCGTTTGAAGCGGCATCGTATGGTTACATCGATGATATTATTGAACCGCGCAATACGCGTTTCCGTATCATCCGCGGGCTGCAAACCCTGACAACCAAGAAACTGGTAAATCCGCCGAAAAAACATTCAAACATCCCATTATAAAAAACCGATAGTATCATGAGCCTGCTTTTTGCATTACTGGTCAGTTCAATCGATTTTGGGTTCACCGTTGCCATTGTCGGATTCGGCATTGTGGTGGTTTCACTTACCTTGTTGTTTATTGTTTTTTCACGTTTGCCGAAGCTGGTAAACATGAAATTCAAAAAAAAGCGCCGGGATAAAACGGAAAAAACACCGGAAGAAAAAGAGGGAAACCTGGAAATGGAAGGAAACGTTTCGGCTGCAATCAGCCTTGCCATTCACCTTTATTTTAATGAGCTGCACGACGAAGAGAGCAACATTGTTACCATTAAACAGGTACGAAAAAAATACTCGCCCTGGAGTTCGAAAATTTACAGCGTTACCCAAAACTGGCCGAAGAATTGAAATAATAATTAAAAAATGAAAAAATATAAATTCACCATCAGCGGAAACAACTACGATGTGCACATTCGTGACATGGAAGAAAATGTAGCTGAAGTTGATGTAAACGGCACCATTTACGAAGTGGAAATCCACGGTGAAGTAAGAGCCTCGAAAACGCCGCGCCTCATCCGCAAGCCACTTGAAAAAATGCCGGGCGAAGGTCAAATCAAAAAGAAAGAAACCACCGGCAAACACGAAGTGACTGCTCCGTTGCCGGGAACCATTCTAAAATTGCATGTATCGGTTGGCGATGTGGTTACTGAAGGTCAAAACGTGCTGGTAATGGAAGCCATGAAAATGGAAAACCAGGTGCAAACCACCCGGGGAGGCGAAGTATTATCGATTAAAGCAAAAGTGGGTGATGCCGTTCAGCAGGACGACGTTATCATGGAAATTGGTTAACCGTTCAGAATTCATTTAAAATGAAGTATAAAATTCAACTGCCACTACTGTTACTCATGCTCTTTTCTGTGTTCGCGGTCAGCGGCCAGGATAAAAGCCTTTCAGAAAAATTAACCAACGGAAAATGGGTGACCCGAACCGAAGGATATGTAACAGAAGCTACCTACGATCCGAAAACCGCCGACCCGGATGATGAACCGGTCACTCAAAAACGCTACAAGACTTTTGGTTTTGAAGAAAACAATACTTTTGTGCTCGACTCGGCCAAGCAACGTTACACAGGGCGCTACCGGATTTCCGGCGATAAAGTTATCCTCGATTTCAACCCGGTGACAGTCACCCACCTCCGGAAAAATACCGACCCGAGCGTTTCATCAACCGATTACATAACCGAACGGGAAGTTGTGGAATTGCCCGATCGTGTACTTTACCTTTCTGAAGAAGGAAACCTGACAGGAGACGGGTTTACCTATGAAAACTACAGCGGCGCTGTTTCAGGTCTTTTCAATTTTTATGAATTTTCGGGATTTGCCAACGTAACATGGAAGCACCTAATAATGATGGTCATCGGACTGATTTTTATTTACCTCGCCATCCGTTACGAATTTGAACCGCTGCTGCTTATCCCCATCGGATTTGGAATTCTCGTCGGGAATATTCCCATGTTTCAGGTAGCTGATTTCAACCTGCAACTGGGAATTTACGAACCCGGGTCGGTGCTGAATATTTTATACCAGGGGGTGGTTCAGGGGTGGTACCCGCCACTTATCTTTTTGGGAATTGGCGCTATGACCGACTTCTCGTCGCTGATTTCGAATCCCAAACTGATGTTGCTCGGCGCTTCGGCACAAATCGGTATTTTCCTTACATTCATCGGAGCTATTTACCTCGGATTTGCACCGCCCGAAGCCGGTGCAATCGGTATCATCGGTGGTGCCGACGGTCCGACTGCAATTTTTATTTCATCGAAATTGGCCAACGGCCTGAATGTGATGGCGAACGGCGAAACGGTACGAAACCTCATCGGCCCCATTGCAATTGCCGCCTATTCATACATGGCACTGGTGCCGGTAATTCAACCCCCGGTAATTAAATTACTGACATCGAAAAAAGAGCGCCGGATAAAAATGAAACCTCCACGTGCGGTTTCAAAAATGGAAAAAATATTGTTCCCCATAATCGGGCTTCTGCTTACAGCATATATTGCTCCGTCGGCACTACCGCTGCTCGGTATGCTTTTTTTTGGCAACCTGTTGAAAGAATCGGGCGTAACCAGACGATTGGCAGCTACGGCAAGCAATGCGTTAATCGATATCATTACCATTTTGCTGGGCCTCACCGTTGGAGCTTCTACACAAGCCGATGTTTTCCTGAACCCGGCATCGGTTAAGATTTTTGGTCTGGGAGCAGCATCGTTTGTAATTGCCACCGCCGGTGGTGTTGCAGCAGCCAAACTCATGAATGTTTTCATGAAAAAGGACAACAAAATCAACCCGATGATTGGCGCCTGCGGAGTGTCGGCAGTACCCGACAGCGCCCGCGTTGTGCAACACATGGGACTGAAGGAAGACCCGACCAACCACCTGCTGATGCACGCCATGGCGCCCAACGTTTCGGGAGTTATCGGTTCGGCAGTGGCAGCCGGTATTTTGCTGAGCTTCCTGATGTAAAAATG
>CAYUBV010000051.1:0-13755 GCA_964443035.1 uncultured Tangfeifania sp. | reverse complement strand
AATACATGTTGTAAGAAAGCTGGGCTTCCAGCCGGTCGTTTCTGTAACCAACACCGGCAGCAAGAATGGCCGGAAGGTCATTTCTCGATTTTGCTTCGTCAGGAAATAAACCCAAATCATCGATAGCAGTTTTATTTGTAAGTTCAAGATTGGTTTTCATTTCGTACTTCAGGGCAATGTTCCAGTTTTCATTGGGCGCGATTTCCACACCAATCATAGGAGTGAAGCCTGCTCCGGTTTGCTCGGTATCTACTTCTTTATCGGTAAGTTGCCCAGCAGTATTTTCCAATTGAGAAGAATAACCCGAAAGTTGTGCCTCTGTTTGTTGTAATTCTGTTTTAATTTGATCTACTGTTAATTCGCTTGGCGATGATATACCTAAGCTAATGAGATTTTGCTCCATAGCTGCCCGTGAAGATGCATCAATATAACCAGCTTCTTCAAGCTGGGGCAATTTAAAACCGCCCGCTTGCGCCTGAATTAATGGTTCTATATGAGCTGCTATTTGGCTATCAATATATTCAGCAGATTGATTTATTTGCGAAGCGGCATCGAGCAGCCAGGCGGGAGCAGGAAAATACTGATCGTTCACCTCCAGTTGAATGCTTCTGATTGTTCCCTGGTAAGCATTTCGTGCAGGTAAATACCGTACACCGCCATAAACCGAAAGCACATCGTTTACGAGGTAGGTTGCACCAAGCTGAATTCCCCAGAAAACAGAAGTTCCTTCAAACGAGAGTTCAGCAGAATAACCGGTAACATCTAAAGCCGGATCAATCATGGTCAGACCAGCCAGCCCCGGAACAACTTTGGAAATCGGGATTTCGAACGACGGCAACCCCCTGTCGAATGTAGCAGAACCACCTCCGGCATTCGGTCCGAAACCAAGCGAAAAAGCCCAGTTATCTTCTTTATAAACACCATAGCCTGAAGGAAAAACCGGTACATTAACCACTCCCTCGTAAACACCATCGTTCAAAAGCGGAAATTTACTGTCGATTGTTTTGGTTTGAAAAATGGTCTGGCTGTGAAACGCAAAATGCCAGCCATCTTCCAAATGAATCAATCCGGCCGGATTAAAATAAACCGCATCGATATCGGTAGAAGCATTTCTAGACATCATGCGGATGAATTGTGCACTCTGGTTGGTGTTTGTTAATAAACCACCGGCAAATGCAACCTGAAACAGCATAAAAAATGCTGCAATAAAAGTCAGTTTTTTCATTTGATTTTATTTTTGGTTTTTAATAAAATTCGGTTTTCAGGGAAATCAGGTGAATGAAATTCCAAAAAATATTTTTCCGATAAATATAAATTTACGAAGGTTCGTTTCATTCGCTGATTTTCAATGACTCGGTTTTTTTAAAAAAATTCTGTTTTTCTGGAAAATAAAAGTCTTTTGTAGCTGATTATTGAATGACAAAATTATAATTATAAATTGATCTGCAAAGAATAAGTATTGATTTTCAGCAGCTTATTGAACTTTCGAACAAACCAATAATTAATTCAAAAAACCCCGGAAGCAAACTCCCGGGGCAGTAATTTAAATATACGAAACGCTTTAAATATGAATCACTTCATCGTAAGCTGCGGCGGCGGCTTCCATCACAGCCTCACTCATAGTTGGATGCGGATGAATGGTTTTTATCAGTTCATGACCGGTAATTTCCAGTTTTTTGGCCACAACCAATTCTGCAATAATTTCGGTAACGTTGCCGCCAATCATGTGAGCTCCCAGCAATTCACCGTATTTTGCATCGAAAACAAGCTTGACAAATCCTTCTTTATGACCGGCAGCACTTGCTTTTCCGCTTGCCGAATACGGGAATTTGCCAATTTTTATTTCGTATCCTTCTTCCTTTGCCTGTTTCTCGGTGAGTCCAACTGATGAAACTTCGGGGCCGGTGTAAGTACAGGCCGGAATATTTTTATAATCGATGGGGTCAGGGCTTAAACCGGCAATTTTTTCAACACAGGTAATTCCTTCGGCTGAAGCAACATGCGCCAGAGCCGGCCCTGTCAGAATATCGCCAATGGCATAGATGCCTTCCACATTGGTGCGGTAAAATTCATCTGCTTTTACGCGGCCGTTTTCGGTTTCAACACCCATTTCTTCCAACCCGATTCCTTCGGTATTTGGTGTAATTCCAACTGCCGAAAGAACGATGTCGGCATCAACCGTTTCTTCACCTTTTTTGGTTTTGATGGTTACTTTGCATTTGTCGCCCGAGGTATCCACTTTTTCAACGGTTGAACTGGTCATCACTTTCATTTTGCTTTTTTTGAAAGAGCGTTCCAGTTGCTTCGACACCTCTTCGTCTTCGAGCGGTACCAGAGTCGGCATAAATTCTACCAGCGTAACTTTTGTTCCTATGGAGTGATAGAAATAGGCAAACTCGCTTCCGATTGCCCCCGAACCGACAACCACCATGGTTTCGGGTTGTTTATCGAGGGTCATGGCCTTGCGGTAACCAATAATTTTTTTGCCGTCGATTTTCAGGTTAGGCAATTCGCGTGCACGGGCGCCGGTGGCCAGAATAATATGCTTTGCGGTATACTCTTTTTTCTTGCCTTTTTCATCGGTTACTTCCACGGTATTTTTTCCGGCCAGTTTCCCGGTTCCCATAATGGTTTCCACTTTATTCTTTTTGAACAGAAACTGAACCCCTTTGCTCATACCGGCTGCCACATCGCGGCTGCGTTTTATCATTCCCGGAAAATCGGGCTCTACTTTACCGTCTATTTTGACACCAAAATCTGAGGCATGTTTTGCATAATCAAAAGCCTGGACACTTTTCAGCAGCGACTTTGTAGGAATACAGCCCCAGTTCAGGCAAACTCCGCCAACGCTTTCTTTTTCAACCACGGCAACTTTCAATCCCAACTGGGCAGCCCGGATTGCGGTAACGTAACCACCTGGTCCGCTGCCTATAATTAGTACATCGTAATTCATACTTTTATTTTTTTACTGTTAATTTAATATTTTTAAACAGGCCTAATGCTGAAATGTTTTTTTGTCATTTCCCAAATTTAATGAAACTTTTACTTCAATCCTGAATAGATTTCCAGTAATTTTCCGGCAGCCACAAAAGAACTCATTTCACTACTGAGCACCTTGTTCTCAAATTCTTTGATTTTTTCTTTCATTTCAGGATGTTGATAAAATGCCCGTTTCATCTGTTCCTGAATGGTTTCATGCATCCAGAAAGAGGACTGCGCGTTTCGTTTACCCGCGAAATAACCATTCTGAACGGTCAGTTTCCGGTACTCTTCAACTTTGTCCCAGATTTCGGCAATTCCCATTTCTGATAAGGCTGAGCAGGTTTGAACTTTCGGCACCCAGTCCGATTCTTTTGGCGGGAAAAGATGCAGCGCATTTTGGTACTGTATTTTGGCCATTTTTGCTTTATCGGCATTGTTGCCGTCGGCTTTGTTAATGGCAATCAGGTCGGCCATTTCCATAATGCCGCGTTTTATTCCCTGCAGTTCGTCGCCGGCGCCGGCCAGCATCAGCAGCAGAAAAAAGTCGGACATGGAATGCACGGCCGTTTCGCTTTGTCCCACGCCAACGGTTTCAATAAAAATATGGTCGAAACCGGCAGCTTCGCAAAGAATGATGGTTTCTCGGGTTTTCCGGGCAACGCCCCCCAGCGAACCTGCCGACGGACTGGGCCGGATATAGGCATTTTTATCGCCCGCCAGTTCTTCCATCCGGGTTTTATCTCCCAAAATACTTCCGCGCGAGCGTTCGCTGCTGGGGTCAATTGCAAGCACAGCCAGTTTTCCGCCAGCGGCGGTGATTTTTTTTCCCAGCGCCTCGATGAAAGTACTTTTCCCGACACCCGGCACACCAGTAATTCCGATCCGTACAGAATTGCCGCTGTGCGAAAGACACCTGACAATTATCTCCTGTGCAATTACCTGGTGCCCGGGTTTCGAACTTTCAACAAGTGTTACTGCTTTGCTGAGCAGAGTAATATTCCCTTCCAGAATTCCACCAACATATTCACCGACAGGGAGCAATTGCCGCTTTTTTTTCAGAAACCGCTGAACAGACTGTTCGTCTGTTTGCCCGGGCTGCTCTATTCCACTGCTTACTTTTAGTCCTTTATAGTCAGGATTATTTTCGATATGATGATTGTTTTCTGTCATGTTTTTTTACTGTATCGTGCAAAAATACTACATTAAAAACCAATCAAAAAATGCCGCAGGAATTAACCTGCAGCATTTTTCATTATTGACATTAATAGATACGTTAATCTCTATGTTACTACATTTGTTGAAACCCGTAAGCGGCTGGTGGGATTTTTCGGATCGTTGGTAATTACGGTAATCGATTTGCTCTGACGCCCGCGTTTTCCGCGCGAGTTGAAAGTAACTTTTATAGGTGCTGATTCTCCCGGGCCAATCACTTTGGTTGACGGGGCAACTGCTGTACATCCGCATGAAGAGCGAATGTTGCGGATAATCAGTTCTGATTTTCCATCGTTGGAAAGCATAAAAGTATGATCCATTTTATCGCCCTGATTCATTTCGCCGAAATCGTGGGCAGTTTCGTCAAATTTGGCTACTGGTGCGCTGGCCATTTGTTCCGGGGTTAAATCTGAAAAATCTTCTTCAATGGTAGCGCTAACCCCGATGGAGGCGCGGTAATCCTGGCTGCCGTCGATTGAAAGATAAACCCGGTTCGATGAAAAACCATAAGTGTTGGCTTTCCCGGCATCGAAAGTAACAATCATTTTTCCCTTGCCGTTGGCCGGAATTTTGGTGGGTTCAACTTTTACCTGGAGGTGATCCGGCACACGGCGGAAATCAACTTCCATTGGCTTATCCGTATCATTTACTAACTCGATGTCTTTTGTTTCCAAATCTTTTTCTGTCATTCGCGAAAAAGAAACATGGTTGGTTTTTACCCGCAGTTTACCCACTTTACGCGGATATTCTTCAGCAAGCGTTTTTTCTCGCTCTGCCACGCGGCCTTTAATGCGGAGAACAGTAGTTCCGTTTTCGGCATTTGAAGTAATCATCACTGTTTTATTGAACGACCCCGGACGGTTTTTGGGATTGTAACTCACCTGGATTTCACCCGATTGATCGGGAGCTACCGGTTCGCGTGTCCATTTCGGGGTGGTACATCCGCACGATGCACGCACATTATTCAATACCAGCGGAACCTCTCCCTTGTTGGTAAATTTAAAAGTGGTGGTTTGATTACCATCCGACTCTTTGAATGACCCGAAATCATGTTCCAGTTCGTCGAATACAATTTTTGGTTTTTGTGCGATGGCAGCGGTGGTTATCCCTACCAGGGCAAAAACAGTAAATAAACGTAACATCTGTTTCATAACCTTATTCATTTTAATATTATGGATTTATTAGCTTATTTTGTTATAGCAAAATTTAAAAGCATTTTTGTTTCAACAAATGTAAGAAGCGTTTGCGTGTTTTGCTGTTAATCAATGGCAATATTTTGTTAATGAAGTGTTAACGAAATGAGATTCAGCAAAAACAGCAACATTTACTTACCGTTTATAGAAAAATATGAAAGGTAAAACATTAACATACATCATTCTGCTCGCTACTATTTCGGTGGCCGGGGTTTTGTCCATCCAGTTTTTTTTCCTTCGCAATTCCTACTATGTTTCTGAAAAACAATTCAGGGAAAGCACAACCGTGGCGTTGCGGGAAGTTGCCTGGCAAATTCTTCTTGTTAACGGAAACACTGCTTTGTTCGACAGTATTCCACCGGTAGAAATTGTTGCAAACAATTATTACTATGTCAATACAGGTGTTTTTACCGATTACGATTTGCTGAAGTTTCATTTGGAAGAAGAGCTAAAAAAACACCAGATTTATACCGATTTTGAATTTGCCATTTATAATCCCTCAACCGGAGAAATGGAGCAGGAAACGCTTGTTACCGCAGATGGAAAGGAACAACCTTCCACTTACAGGTTTCCTGAAAAAGAAAACGGAAACGATTACTATTTTGCCGTGCATTTCCCTGATCGTGCCCCGTATTTTCACACACGGCTTTCGGTGTGGTACCTTTTTACGGGTCTGCTTGTGCTGGTGGTTGTGTTTTTTGGATACACACTTTCGGTAATTATCAGGCAGCGGCAGCTTTCCGAGATTCAGAAAAATTTTATCAATAACCTGACCCACGAACTCAAAACCCCGATTTCGTCTATCGCACTTTCAGCCAAGGTGCTCAACAACAAAAAAATTATTGAAACACCTGATCGGATGCTGGAGTATGCGAGAATAATTGAAGAAGAAAACAACCGGCTTTCGAAAAATGTAGAGAAAGTACTTAATTTGGCTTCACTCGAAAAAAACAGGATTCAGCTCAATCTTGAAAAAATAAATCCGGAAACTTTTTTGCAGGAAACCATTGCTTATTTTGCTCAAACAGATCCGGGGAAAGAAGCTCAAATAAAATTCAAATCGGCAGTTAGCCCAAAAGTTATCAGCGCCGACAAGTTTCATTTCAACAACCTGATTCTAAACATCCTGGAAAACAGCGTAAAATACTGTGAAAAGAAACCCCGGATTTTAATTGAACTGCTGCAGGATTCAGGCAAACTGCTGATTCGTTTTACCGACAATGGAATTGGCATTCCTAAAAAACACCGCAAAAAAATATTTAAACGTTTCTACCGTGTTCCCACCGGAAATGTGCATAACGTAAAGGGATTCGGGCTTGGGCTCGACTATGTTGCCAAAATTGCAAAAGCCCACGGCTGGAAAATAAAAGTTGACGAAAATCCCAAAGGAGGCAGTATATTTACACTTTATATTCCGATTCGAGATGAATGAACAGATTAAACTTTTACTGGTAGAAGACGATGAAGCACTGCGCTTTATTGTAAAAGACAACCTCGTGCAAAACGGCTACATAACCGATGTAGCTGAAGATGGTGAAAAAGCGCTCGAACTATTCAACAAAAACGGGTACCACCTAATCATTCTCGATGTAATGCTTCCCAAAATCGATGGTTTTAAAGTGGCCGAAACCATTCGCGAAACCAATAAGGATGTTCCCATTATTTTCCTGACGGCCCGTTCGATGACCGAGGACAAAATAACCGGGCTCACCCTTGGCGGAGACGATTATATTCCGAAACCCTTCAGCATGGAAGAGCTGCTGCTGAAAATAAAAGTGTTTCTGAAAAGAAGCAACAACCTTGCGGAAAAAGAACCGGCACCGCCACAGCCCCTAAAAATAGGGCGGTTTATTTTTCTTCCCGGGGAACACACACTTTCCATCGACGGAAATACCCAAAAACTCACACTTAAAGAAGTGGAACTCATCCGGTTTTTTGCAGAAAACCCGAATAAAGTTCTGAGCCGGAATGAAATTCTGGAAAAAGTGTGGGGATCCAATGATTATTTTCTGGGCCGCAGTCTCGACGTTTTTATTTCGCGTTTGCGTAAATATTTTAAGGCCGACCCCGACATTCAAATCATAAACCTCCACGGAGTCGGATTTCGGTTTTCAATCAAAAAGAAAAATTAATTCACTCATCCGTAAAAAATGACAGTAGAACAGTTAATCTTACTTATTTGCATCGGTTTGCTTTCGGGCATGCTGGCCGGAATGCTGGGCATTGGCGGCGCAATTATCGTCATCCCGGCGCTTGTGATTTTTCTGGGGTTAAGCCAGCACCAGGCCCAGGGAACAAGCCTGGCATTTATGGTTCCGCCCATCGGAATACTGGCCGCCTTGAATTACTGGAAAGCAGGCTATGTAAACTGGAAATTTGCGCTGGTGCTTTCGCTCACTTTTGTGGTGGGAGCTTATCTGGGTTCGGTCTACTCCGTTCAGGTACCACAACGGATACTCCGGAAGATTTTTGGTATTTTGCTGCTCGGGGTGGCCATTAAAATGATTTTTTCGAAATAAAAACAGATACTTTTTGGAAGAATTAAAAAAACAGCTATTTTTGCAGTCCGAATTTTTGACAGGTAAACAGGTAAAAATATAAAGAGATGAAACGAACATTTCAGCCATCGAACAGAAAGAGAAAAAACAAACACGGTTTCAGAGAAAGAATGAGCACTGCCAGCGGCAGGAAAGTGTTAAAAGCGCGCCGTGCCAAAGGACGGAAAAGACTGACGGTTTCCGACGAACCTCGTCATAAAAAATAATTTTTACTGAAAATATTTTACACGAAGGTAAAGAATCGGATTCTTTACCTTTTTGTGTTTATACACGTTTTTAAAGCATTTTGCCTGATAAAATTCAACGTTGCACCTCTTTTTTCTAATCGTTAACAGCCTGCAAAAACAACCAAAATTTTTGCATTTTGGTTTTTTCACGAATTAGAGACCTGCATAACCCATTTTTACTTTATTTTTGTCTTTTCAAAAACAGTTAAATTTTTACAGATTTTCCGCAATTAAAACTGCTCCTGCGGGTTATAATGATTGTAACAAATGGTGCTTTTTCGGAAAATCAAAGTTATTGAATATGAGTTTATCAAATTTTCTTCGAAGCCGTAAATTTCTGCTGCACCTTACGCTTGCAATCCTGTTAATTATTGCATTAATGTTTTTAACGCTGCAGGTGCTCAAATTGTATACCCGGCACGGGCAATCGAATCCGGTGCCCGATTTTTACGGATTAACCCAGGCTGAAGCCAAAGCAACTGCCCGGCAATATAATTTATGGGTTGAAATAGTCGATTCACTTTACATGAGTGAAGCCGATCCCGGCGTGGTTGTTGACCAGTTGCCCGGGTCCGACAGCCGCGTAAAAGAGGACCGTACCATCTTTCTGACCATCAACTCCACCCAGCCAGAGCAGGTAACATTGCCTCAATTAACCGACATCTCATTCAGACAGGCGAAGGTTCTGATAGAAAACAGCGGGCTCGAAATCGGAAATATTTCCTACCAGCCATCAGAATACAAAGACCTGGTGCTTGAAATTCAGAAAGACTCAGAAGAATTGCATGCCGGACAAAGATTACCAAAGGGTTCCAGCGTCGATTTGATTGTTGGCCGCGAACAGGGCAACCAGGTTACTGATTTGCCAAATCTGCTTGGATTAACCATTCCCGAAGCAAAAGAAACAATTACCGACGCCATGCTGAACACCGGCGTTATTATTTATGACGAGTCAGTTTTGTCTGCAGAAGACTCAACCAACTCAGTTGTTTGGAAACAAAAACCAAATCCGCGGGTAACTGCCACGGCAACACTTGGTTCATCGGTTGATTTATGGGTAACTGTAGATCAGCTTAAAATTGAAGACGCCACAGATATTGGTTTTTAATATGGCTGAATACACAGAAGAAAATAACGATTTGGAAGAAAGCGGTTTGTTTGAACACTACCGCTTAACCGTCGACCCGGGGCAATCGGCTGTCCGGATCGATAAATTTCTGGCCAACCGGATCGACAACGCCTCGCGAAGCCGCATCCAGGCAGCCGCCGAAGCAGGGAATATCCTGGTAAACGAAACTCCGGTGAAAGACAGCTACAAGGTCAAACCCGGCGACGAAATCCGGATTGTGATGAACTATCCGCGCAGGGAATTAAAAATCATTCCTGAAGATATTCCGCTCGATATTGTTTTTGAAGACGAACAACTTATTGTTTTGAATAAACCTCCGGGACTGGTTGTGCATCCCGGGCACGGAAATTATTCCGGAACGCTGGTAAATGCGCTGGCTTATTATTACAAAGATCTCCCGCTTTTTAAAAGCGAAGATCCACGGCCGGGGCTGGTTCACCGTATCGACAAAGACACTTCGGGATTGATGGTAGTTGCCAAAACCGAACAGGCAAAAAACAAGCTGGCGCTTCAGTTTTACGAAAAAACCAGCGAACGCCGTTACGAGGCGCTGGTGTGGGGAAGCCTGAAAGAAGACGAAGGTACCATCACCGGGAACATTGGTCGCAGCCCGAAAAACCGTCAGGTTTTTATGGTTTTTCCCGATGAAAATTACGGAAAACATGCGGTAACCCACTACAAGGTGCTAAAACGGATCGGCTACGTGAGTTTGGTTGAATGCCGCCTCGAAACCGGCCGCACCCACCAAATCAGGGTGCACATGAAATACATCAACCACCCGCTGTTTAACGATTCTACCTACGGCGGCGACCAGATTCTACGCGGAACAACTTTCACAAAATACAAACAATTTGTGCACAACTGTTTTAAAATGTTACCCCGGCAGGCACTTCACGCCAAAACACTCGGGTTTGTGCATCCTGTTTCGGGAGAAAAAATGCAGTTCAACTCGGAGCTGCCCGAAGATATGCGTACGGTAATTGAAAAATGGGAAAATTATATTGCCAGCAGAAATGATTAAAAAACCAAATATAGCAGTAATTGCAGGCGGCGATTCATCTGAATTTATCGTTTCAGTAAAAAGCGGAAAAAATATTTTTTCAGCCATCGATACTGAAAAATTCACCCCGTGGCTGGTGCACATTAAAGGCAATGACTGGCAGGTGATGCAAAATGATAACAAACTGGCGGACATCAATAAATCCGATTTCAGTTTTATCTCTGAAGGCGAAAAAATCCGTTTCGATTTTGCCTATATTACCATTCACGGAACACCCGGCGAGGACGGAATTCTGCAGGGTTATTTCGATTTGCTGCGTATTCCCTACTCCACCAGCAACCTGCATTCATCGTCGCTTACATTTAACAAATGGTTTTGCAACAACTACCTGCAAAACTTTGGCGTAAAAATGGCCCGCTCGCTGATTCTTCAGAAAGATGAAACTGTAAATCCTTCCGAAATTACCGGGCAGCTCGGGCTCCCGCTTTTTGTAAAGCCCAATGCCGGCGGTTCAAGTTTCGGAATTACAAAAGTTAAAAAAGAGGAAGAAATGATTCCCGCCCTTGAAAAAGCCTGGGAAGAAAGCAGCGATGCACTCATTGAAGAATTTATAGACGGAACAGAATTTACCTGCGGACTGGTTCAGTTTAAAAACGAAATGCTCATATTTCCGGTTACCGAGGTCATTCCCAAAAATGAATTTTTCGATTTTGATGCCAAATATACACCGGGCGCCACCGATGAAATCACGCCAGCCCGGTTGCCCGAAGAACTTTTCAGAAAATGCCAGCAACTCAGTGCTGCCATTTATAAAAAATGCAACTGCTCGGGAATTGCCCGAATCGATTACATTTTAAAGGCCGGAACTTTTTATTTTCTGGAAGTAAACACTACGCCCGGAATGACCGAAACCAGTTTTATTCCGCAACAAATAAATGCTATGGACCTCACCTTAAAGCAGGTAATTTCCAGGATTATTGACGAAAGTTTGGCTTAAAAACCGAATCAACAATTGTGGATAAAATTAGTTAGCAACTAAATTCCAAAAACCTGATCCCCCCTGCTCTTATTTTGTAATTTTGGCGCGGTAATAACAATCATTTTTCAGAGTAACTGAATTCAATTATGGCGACTGACAAAAAGAAAAACAACAGCAGACAGGGTTCACGAAATACAGGCATGACCATTGACGAAATCAATGCGCAATACGGGAAACTTCCGCCACAGGCAGTAGAAGTGGAAGAAGCTGTTTTGGGTGCACTCATGCTCGAACGCGATGCTTATGTTACAGTTGCCGATATTATCGACACCTCCGGGTTTTACAAGGAAGAGCACCAGAAAATTTTTGAGGCCATCAAATTTTTATCGTCCAACGAGAAACCGGTCGACCTGCTGATGGTAACCCAGGAACTGAAAGACCGCGACCAGTTGAATGAAGTGGGTGGTCCGGGTTACATCACTCAACTGACGCGCCGTGTGGCATCGGCAGCGCACATCGAGTTTCACTCACGAATTATTGCACAGAAATTTATTCAGCGTGAACTCATCCGGGTTTCTTCCGAAATCCAGGGAAAATCGTACGACGATACCATCGATGTGGATGATTTGATTGATTTTTCTGAATCTTCGCTTTTCCAGGTGGCCGAGCGGAACATTAAAAAAGAAACCGTACCGATTAAACCGGTTCTGAACGAGGCAATAAAGCGGATTGAAAAAGCCCGGAACCAGAAAGACGGAATGAGCGGAGTTCCTTCAGGTTTTACGGCCGTCGACCGGATTACTTCAGGCTGGCAAAGAACCGACCTTATAATTATTGCAGCCCGGCCTTCAATGGGAAAAACAGCTTACGTTTTAAGTATGGCCCGGAATATGGCTGTTGAACACAACCGTTCCACTGCAGTTTTTTCACTCGAAATGTCGTCTGTTCAATTGGTAAACAGGCTCATTGCCGCTGAAACCGAACTGGGAAACGATAAACTGAAAACCGGGCGGCTCGAAAACTACGAGTGGGAACACCTGAACCGGAAAATCTCGTCGCTGGAAAAAGCGCCCATTTTTATCGACGATACCCCTGCCCTTTCAATTTTTGAATTCAGGGCAAAATGCCGCCGTTTGAAAATGCAGCACAATATTCAGGTGGTTATTGTGGACTACCTGCAGTTGATGACTGCCGGAACCGATAACCGCGGCAGCCGCGAGCAGGAAGTAAGTACCATTTCACGGTCGTTGAAAGCCATTGCCAAAGAACTGGACATCCCAATACTGGCACTGTCGCAGCTCAACCGTTCAGTGGAATCGCGCGAAGGAAAACGCCCGCAGCTTTCCGACCTTCGCGAATCGGGAGCCATCGAGCAGGATGCCGATATTGTGATGTTTATTCACCGCCCCGAGTATTACGGAATTACCGAAGATGAATCAGGCAACTCGCTGCTGGGTGTGGCAGAAATTATAATTGCCAAACACAGAAACGGGGCAACCGCCGATGTTCACCTGGCATTTAAAAAAGAACTCGCAAAATTCAGCGACATGGAAACTCCGCTGGGAAACGACTTTGACGGCATGTCTCACACATTCAGTTCGAAAATGAACCAGGATGAAGAAGAATCGGTGGGAGCTGGTATTTCAACCAACAAAAATTTTGAAGGAGGTAGCCATCCGTCGGACACACCTTTTTAATCTGTTTTTTCCATCCTTCAACCATTTTAAGGTATTTTCTTCTGAACTTATTACATTTGCCGTTTGTAATTAATCAGAAAACAGAGATGAAGAATAAGATAATACTTTTTGCCGGAATCATTTTGATGAGTATGCATGTGAATGCAATTCAGCTTTTAATCCCTATGGACGACACCCAGAAAAACCATCTTAAATCATACGGGATTGCCTACTGGGTGCTTAACAACGACGTGGAAGTTAAGTGGCTGCTCAATTACCGGGGCGGAAGTTTTTTGGTACAGCATTCGTCTCAAATAGAAAATGAATGTGTAGTGCGCGGGGTTAGTTTTGAAACTGTTACCGATGCACAGGCCTCGGCCATATTAAACGGTATTGCAGAGCCCGACGTCAACCAGGACGCAATAAGCATGAACAAGGCACCAAAAATTGCGGTTTACACCCCACCCAACAAGCAGCCCTGGGACGATGCCGTTACCCTGGTTTTATCGTATGCCGAAATTGATTACGACATTATTTACGATGAAGAAATTTTAAGCGGAAAACTCCCCGAATACGACTGGCTGCACCTGCACCACGAAGATTTTACCGGGCAGTTCGGAAAATTCTGGCGGACATACCAACACATGCCCTGGTACCAGCAGGAAGTGGAAATCAACAAACAAATGGCAGAAAAACTGGGATTCCTGAAAGTTTCGGAAATGAAAGCGGTGGTTACCCGCGAGATTGATAATTACATTACCAACGGAGGTTTTCTGTTTGCCATGTGTGCTGCTACCGA
>CAYUBV010000050.1:0-13825 GCA_964443035.1 uncultured Tangfeifania sp. | reverse complement strand
TCATCGATAAAGAGATGTATTACAGCATGCGGAAAGACCAGTCCAACCTGATTGTGGACCGCGGCATTGCACTGCACAAAATGATACGCCTGATTACAGCAACCACTGCCGGCGGCGCTTACCTCAATTTTATGGGCAATGAATTCGGCCACCCGGAATGGATCGATTTTCCGCGCGAAGGAAACGGCTGGTCGTTTAAACACTGCCGCAGGCTTTGGAGTATTGCCGATGATCCGGAACTGAAATATCACTGGCTGTATGATTTTGACAAGGCGCTGATTTCTTTTATGCGCGAACACAAAATACTGTCTGTGCCCTCGGTCGATCTTGTACTGGAAAACAAACCCGACAAGGTGCTGGCATACCACCGCGGGTTGTTTCTTTTTGTGTTCAATTTCAATCCCACTCAGTCTTTTACTGATTACGGAATTCCGCTGGGACCTGGCAAATATACCGTTCAACTCAATACCGATTCGGGACATTTTGGCGGCAATGATTTGGTAGACGAGGATATTTCGTATTATACATTGCCCAGCGGGGGCAGCACAAGTCAGCATTATTTGCGGTTGTACCTGCCCGCGCGTACCGCACTGGTTCTGAAAAAAATCGATTTCAAAAAAGTGAAGTAAATGAAGATTTCGGAATTTCAAACCCTTGTCGATCTTCCTGAATTTCCGTGGAAAACAGGTTACCAAAAACCCAACATTTTTATGGGGTCGTGTTTTACCGAAAATGTAGGAAACCGGATGGCCGCCCTGAAATATGAGGTGGATATCAATCCGTTCGGAATTTTGTACAACCCGGCTTCGGTGGCGCATGCCCTGGAATTTCTGCTTCAACATAAAAAATTTACAAAAGATGATCTGATTCAGCACGACGGGCTGTGGCACAGCTTTTTTCACCACAGCCGTTTTTCGTCGGCAGATGCAGACCAGGCGCTGGAGAACATTAACCGGCGGATTAATGCCTCTTCACAAAACCTTAAAAAAGCTGATTTCCTGTTTCTTACATTCGGAACAGCATGGGTTTATGAGTATTTATCCAACCGGCAAACAGTATCGAACTGCCACAAAATTCCGGCAAAAAAATTCCGGCGTTTCCGGTTGACAGTGGATGAAATTTCTGAAAAATACCAGGAAATAATCCGAAAAATCCGGGAAATCAATTCTGAAGTAAAAATCATTTTCACGGTAAGCCCCATTCGTCACTGGAAAGATGGAGCCATGGAGAACCAGCGCAGCAAAGCAACTTTGCTTCTGGCGGTGGATCAGATTCTTAAAAAAATGGAAAATGAAAACTGCGGTTATTTCCCGGCTTACGAAATTGTGATGGACGAGCTGCGCGATTACCGGTTTTACAGCGAAGACATGATTCACCTGACCGATGCTACCGTAAAGCACATCTATGAAAAATTTCAATCGTGCTTAATTGATGAAAAAAGCCAAAAAACATCGGAGGAAGTGCAAAAAATTATAAATGCCGTGAACCATAAACCATTTAATAAGTTTACCAAAGAGAACCTGCTTTTTTTAAAACAAAGCCTGACAAAAGTTCAGAAGTTGCAAAAAGAAAAATCGTACCTTAATCTGGCTTCAGAAGAGGATTATTTTTCTGAACAAATAAGTGAAATTGAAAAAAGCGGCGTACATTTTTAAATGAAACCAACTATTTTTGTTTAGAGGAATTAAAAATTTCCAGCGAGAGTTCTATCGATTATTTATCATTTAGTTAACAGATTTATGAGTTACCTCAAATTTGACAAGGAACAGTTGATTAACCTCGAATATTCGATGAACCGGGAAATCCTGCGTTCGAACAGGGCAGGTTCTTACATCAGCACAACATTGAACGGCTGCAATACCCGGAAATACCACGGATTGCTGGTTTGCCCCATTGAAAATTTTGGCGGGGAAAAACACGTGCTGCTCTCTTCGCTCGATGTCAGCCTTTTGCAGGGAAAAGAAGAATTTAACCTGGGAATTCACCGGTACAAAGGCGGTGTTTATTACCCCAAAGGCCATAAATACATCCAAAACATCGAGTTCGATCACATTCCGGCAATCACCTACCGGATTGGCCCGGTAGTGCTTGTAATGGAAAGAATTCTGGTAGAAAAAAAAGAACAGGTTCTCATAAAATACACGCTTGAAAAAGCACCTGAGGAAACCACATTCCGCGTCAAACCTTTTCTGGCGTTTCGCAACATTCATGGGTTAAGCAAAGCAAACATGTTTGTTAATTCCAGGTATCAGAATGTGGAAAACGGAATCAGCACAAAACTTTATGAAGGCTACCCAAATCTGTTTATGCAGTTCAGCCGGACACCCGAATATGTTCCGGTACCCGACTGGTATTTTGATATAGAATATACAAAGGAACTGATTCGCGGTTATGATTTTCTGGAAGATTTGTTTGTACCCGGCTATTTTGAGCTGAAACTGAATGAAGGCGAATGCGTTATTTTTTCTGCCGGAACTGAAGAGATTAATCCGGGTTCACTCAAACAGCGGTTTACCCGTGAGTTAAACAAACGCACACGCCGCCATACATTTGCCAGCTCGTTACGCAATGCAGCCGAACAATTCATTCTTCACAAAAAAAACAAAACAGACGTAATTGCCGGATATCCCTGGTACAACAGCATCACCCGGCAAACATTTATTTCACTGCCCGGCTTGGCGCATGCGCTAAAAAGCCAAATGGTTTGCGAGCAGGTTTTAAAAACGTACGAACCTTACCTGGAAAAAGGTTTGTTTCCCGACTCGATAGCTTCAAATGAACCGGTATACAACTCGTCCGATGCGCCGCTTTGGTACATTTGGGCCATTCAGCAATACGATGCAAATCATTCAAACCAAAAACTAACCTGGGGGAAATTTGGTTCCGCAATAAAAAAGATACTCGAAGCTTATTACAATTCGTTGCCCCATTTTATAGAAATCACTCCCGATGGTTTGCTCCATGCTGAAAAAGAAAATACCGCACTTACCTGGATGAACTCTTATGTACGCGGAATTCCTGCCGTTCAGCGGGCCGGACTTGCTGTGGAATTAAATGCACTGTGGTACAATTCCATTGGTTTTGCAGTTGAAATGGCCGAAGCGGCAGGCGAAAAAGAATTTGCAGCTTACTGGAAAAAAATTCAGGAAAAAACAGGCAGGGCTTTTTTAAATACTTTCTGGAACGACGGACATGAGCACCTGGCCGATGTTGTACGGAACGGGCAGGCCGACTGGGCAGTAAGGCCCAACATGGTGATTGCCGCCGGCATGAATTATTCGCCGCTTTCAACAGCGCAGAAAAAATCAATTCTGAGTGTGGCCAAAAAGAAATTACTGACCAAACGCGGACTGCGCACCCTGTCGCCCGATCATTTGAGGTACAAAGGCACCGTGGAAGGAAACCAGGACGAACGCGAAGGCGCCATTCACCAGGGGACTGCATGGCCATGGCTGATGCAGTTTTTTGTGGAAACGTATCTGAAAATACATGGCCGGGGAGGCCTTCCGTTTGTCAAACATCTGATGGAAGTTTTTGAGGAAGAGATGACCGGGCACTGTATTGGCACGTTATCCGAGTTTTACGATGGTAATCCACCACACAAGGCACGGGGCGCCACATCGGTAGCATGGAATGTGGCAGGTGTTTTTTACGCAATGAACCAGGTTCAGAATTATAAAGATTAAAAATTGCCGACTATGAAAGTATTAATGTTTGGATGGGAATTCCCGCCACATATTTCCGGAGGTTTGGGAACGGCTTGCTTCGGGCTGACCAAAGGGTTGGCCGAATTGAAAAACATCGATGTGCTTTTTGTGGTGCCCAAAGAGCACGGCGACGAAAACCAGAATATCATTAAACTGAAAGGAGCCAATACCGTTCCGCTTGAAAAAAGGGAAATTGAATTTGAAGGAATTCAGAAAAAGATGGAAACCCTGGAGGTTCATTCTAAAATTATTCCGTACACTACTGAAGAAGAATTTTGGGAGCTGAAAAAGGAACGTTATCCGGCAAAAGCAAAATTTGTAAAAACCGATGAAGGACTCAAAATAAACTTTACCGGAACCTACGGACCGGGCCTCATTGAAGAAATAAAAAATTACGCGCTGGTTGCTGAAATTATTGCCGAAGAAAATACGTTCGACCTCATTCATTCGCACGACTGGCTGACTTACCCAGCCGGTATTGCAGCCAAAAAATTAACCGGAAAGCCTCTTGTAATCCATGTTCATGCCACCGACTTCGATCGCAGCGGGGGAAATATCAACCCCACCGTTTATGCCATCGAACGCGAAGGGATGGAAATGGCTGATAAAATAATTGCAGTGAGCAACCTGACCCGAAAAACCATCATCGAAAAATATGGCATTCCGCCCGAAAAAATTGACGTTGTTTACAATGGAGTCGAACCCCTGGGAACAAAAGGGAATTTGCAAATTAAGAAAGGAGTGCATGAAAAAGTGGTTACTTTTTTGGGCAGGATTACCATGCAAAAAGGCCCTGAATATTTTGTTGAAGCTGCCTGCCTCGTGCTGAAAAAAATGGAAAATGTGCGGTTTGTGATGGCCGGCAGCGGCGATAAAATGACATCCATGATTAAACGGGTTGCCGAACTTGGAATGGCCGACAAATTTCATTTTACAGGGTTTCTGAAAGGCGACGATGTGTACAACATGTTCAAACTTACCGATGTTTTTGTAATGCCTTCGGTCTCCGAGCCTTTTGGAATTGTTCCGCTTGAAGCCATGCAGGCCGATGTGCCGGTAATTATTTCCAACCAGTCGGGGGTTTCGGAAATATTGAAACATGCCATAAAAATTGATTTCTGGGACACTTACGCTATGGCCGATTCCATTTACGGACTGTTGAATTATCCGTCGCTTTCAGGGTTTCTGAAAAAATCGGGAAAAAATGAAGCCGGAAATTTAAAATGGCGGAATTCGGCCTTGGCAGTCAGAAAAATCTATAAAGAAGTACTCGGTTTAAAATCGGTTTAAATTGATCACATTCATTTAAACGAAAAACTTAAACCTTACGCCTTAAAAAAAGTTTTATGAAAACAGAAGCCGAATGACTTTTAAAGGAAATTCGGACCAGCAAAATAAAAAATAAAGATGAAATCGATATCGCTGTTTTTCCAGGTCCATCAGCCATTCAGGCACCGCCGCTACCGGTTTTTCGATATCGGCAACGATCATTATTATTACGATGATTATGCCAACGAAACCATTGTGCGAAAAGTGGCCGAACAAAGTTATTTACCTACAAACAAACTCCTGTTAAAACTGGCCGGCGAACTGAAAGAGAAGTTTAAAGTTTCCTTTTCAATTACCGGCACGGCACTGGATCAGTTTGAATTGTATGCGCCCGAAGTGATCGAATCGTTTCAGAAACTGGCAAAAACCGGTTGTGTCGAATTTCTTTCCGAGACGTATTCCCACTCACTGGCTTCGTTGAAAAACCCGGCTGTTTTTAAGGAAGAAGTCAATCAACACAAGCAAAAAATTGAGGAATTATTTGGCCTTCAACCCAAAATTTTCCGCAACACCGAAATGATTTACTCCGACGACATAGGAGAACTTGTTTCGGAAATGGGATTCAAAGCTATTCTTACCGAAGGCGCCCGGCATGTGCTGGGATGGAAAAGCCCGAATTTTTTATACGTGAATGCCGCCAATCCGAAGCTGAAAGTTTTTATGCGGAATTTTAAACTCAGCGACGATATTGCGTTTCGGTTTTCAAACACCAACTGGTCGGAATTTCCGCTGACAGCCGATAAATTTATTGGCTGGCTCAAAAATCTCGACCCAAAAGAAGAAGTGGTAAATCTTTTCCTGAACTACGAATCACTTGGTGGCAGGCAAACCAAAGAGACTGGTATTTTTAATTTTCTTGAATATCTGGCAAAAGGCATTGTAAAAGAACCGGGCCTGAAGTTTGCTACACCTTCGGAAGTGCTGAAAGAGGTGCAACCCGTTTCTGCAGTGAGTGTTCCGCACGCCATTTCGTGGGCCGATGAAGAGCGGGATTTAACAGCCTGGCTCGGAAACGAAATGCAAAAAGAGGCCTTTGAAAAATTATACGAACTAAGTCCTCAAATGCAAAACTGCACCCACGATGAATTAAATAAAGACTGGAATTACCTGCAGGCAAGCGATCATTTTTACTACATGTCGACCAAGCTTTTTTCTGCCGGTGAAGCACGCAGTTACTACAATCCTTTTGAGTCGCCCTACGAAGCTTTCATCAACTATATGAACGTATTAAGCGATTTTAAAATACGGTTAAATTCCATTGTTCCGCAAAAAGAATCAGATCCCGATGTAACAGCTTTGCATAAAATTATCGAAGAAAAAGATAAGAAACTAAAAAAACTGGAAGCCAAACTGGCACGCCTTCAGGCAGCGTCTGAAAAGAAAACGACAACCAAAAAAAAGAAAAGCAGATAAGATATTAAAATTCAGTTGGTTATGGTTCATTTTAATTTAATATTTAAAATCCCTCATCATTCAAATAAAAATGTATTTTTGTGCCTTCTTTTAAGGTTAACTGACCAAAATTTAACGACTATACTATCCTGATTAATTTCTATTCACAAAAGATGCCCTGAATGAGGGCACGGAAAGTTGCCGGTAATTGTATTGCCGGCAAAAAACCATTGAGAATTTATAAATAATAAGAAGATGAAAACAGAAAAAACAAGTTCTTTTTTACGCCAGCAAAACGAACCTCCTGTGTGGAAAAAAATAATTGTAGAATCACATTTACCCGAGAACCTTGCGCCGTTGCGCGAAATCTCCAAAAACCTTTGGTGGGTTTGGAACAGCGAAGCCAGGGACGTTTTTGAATACATCGATAGTGAAATCTGGGAAAAATGTGAACACAACCCGGTGGTACTGCTCGATAAGGTGAACTACAAACGCTTTAAAGAGTTGGGAAAAGACCAGCAGTTTATGTCGAGAATGCACCGGATTCATGATGATTTCAGGAAGTACATGGATGAAAGAAAAGATCTGGGAGCACCCCAGATTGCTTATTTCAGCATGGAATACGGGCTTCACGATTCGCTGAAAATATATTCGGGAGGCCTGGGAATGCTTGCCGGCGATTATCTGAAAGAAGCCAGCGACATGAAAGTAAACCTGGTAGGTGTTGGATTGCTTTACCGCTACGGTTATTTCAAGCAAACACTTAACCTGCACGGCGAACAGATGGCCAATTATGAATTCCAGGATTTTTCGAAAATACCGGTTAATCCTGTTCTCGATGAAAACGGGGAATGGAAAAAAATCAGCATCGATTATCCCGGACGCACACTTAGTGCACGAATCTGGCAGGTAAATATCGGTTCTGTGAAGCTTTACCTGCTCGACGCCGACCTGCCTGAAAACCTCGAGAAAGACCGCTATGTAACTCATCACTTATATGGAGGCGACAATAAAAACCGCCTGAAACAGGAAATGCTGCTTGGTATTGGCGGAATAAAAGCCCTGAATGAGCTGGGTTATGATTCTGATATTTACCACTGCAACGAAGGCCATGCTGCTTTCATCGGGCTCGAGCGTATTTCAAATATTATTGAAACCGAAGGATTAAGTTTTTCAGTAGCGAAAGAAGTAGTGCGGGCTTCAACAGTTTTTACAACTCACACACCGGTTCCTGCCGGACATGATTCGTTCCACAACGATTTATTTAAGCATTACATGGAATCTTATCCCCAAAAAATAGGGTTAACCTGGGATGATTTTGATGCACTTGGTAAAGCCAGCGAGCTGGATGATCATTTCAACATGAGTTACCTGGCCTGCAACCTTTCACAGGGAATTAACGGGGTAAGCAAGTTGCACGGCGATGTAAGTAAATCTGTATTGAAAGCACTTTACCCGGGTTACCTCGAAGAAGAACTGGAAATCGGGTATGTTACAAACGGCGTTCACTATTCATCGTGGACGGCAGCCGAATGGAAAAAAGTTCACAAAGAATATTTCGGTCAAGAGTTTCCCGCGAACCAGCTCGATTTTGACATCTGGGGGAAAATTTACCAGGTGCCCGATGAGCAAATCTGGGAAATCAGGAAAACCCTGCGTGCCAAAATGATAAATTACATCAAAGCCCGCTTTTCCGGAATCTGGATCAAAAGAAATGAAAACCCGCAACTGATTACCGAAGTGCTCGGAAAACTTGATCCCAACGCCCTTACAATTGGCTTTGCCCGAAGGTTTGCAACCTACAAAAGAGGCTATTTGCTGTTCAGAAACCTGGAACGGCTATCGAAAATTGTAAACAACCCCGAACGCCCGGTTCAGTTTATTTTTGCCGGGAAAGCCCACCCTGCCGATAAAGCCGGCCAGGATTTGATTAAGCGGATTGTGGAAATTTCTAAAATGCCCGAGTTCCGCGGTAAAATTTTGTTTGTTCAGAATTACGACATCAATCTTGCAAAAATGCTATTGCAGGGAGTTGATGTTTGGCTCAATACGCCTACCCGGCCACTCGAGGCTTCGGGCACCAGCGGACAAAAAGGCGTGATGAACGGAACACTTCATTTTTCTGTTCTTGACGGCTGGTGGGTGGAAGGTTACCGCAAAAAAGCCGGCTGGGCGCTACCTGCCGAGCGTGCTTACGATGTTCAGGATTTTCAGGATGAACTCGACGCAGAAACCATCTACAACATTCTGGAACATGAAATTGCCGGTGCTTTCTACGACAGAAATGACGAAAACATTCCGGTGGAATGGATTGACTATATTAAAAATACCATGGCACTGGTTGCCCCAAAATTTACGACCGGCCGTATGCTGCAGGATTACCAACAACGTTACTACAATCCTCAGCTTGAGCGCTCGGTTAGCATAAAAAGCGAAAATTTCAAATGGGCAAGGGAATTGTCTGAATGGAAACACAAAGTGGCCTCGGTTTGGAACAGCATCGAAGTGTTACAGAAAGACAGTTCAAATGGCATCAAAGACATGATAAAAGTAGGGCAGGAATATCCTTTTAAGGTTGAAGTCGATCTGAAAGGCCTGTCGTGCGACGATGTGGGACTTGAACTTGTTGTTATTGAAAACGGAATAAACGATGCCCCAAAAATTGTTGAAACCTTTGAGTTTGAAGTTGAAAAATGTGAAAAATCCATAGCCTGTTTCAAGCTGAATTTTCACCCGGTGCATCCCGGCTCCTTTAATTACGGAATCAGGTTGTATCCTAAAAAAGAAGGATTGCCGCACCGGCAGGATTTTACATTCATTAAATGGTTATAAAAACATCTATCAAATGAGCAACAAAAAAAAACTGGGAAAAAAAATAAAGCAGTTTCGTGAGTTCAGGCAACTTTCGCGCGAGAATGTGGCACTGAACGCCAACCTCGATATCCGGCAACTTGAAAAAATTGAAGAAAAAGGGGTGATGCCTTCGCTGGGGCACCTGATTAAAATATCGAGAGCCCTGGGTGTTCGCATTGGCACTTTTCTCGACGATCAGGAGCAGGTTGGGCCGGCTGTGGTAAAAGCAGGCGAAGAAAAAAAGAGCCTGAGTTTCTCTACAAAAGATGAAAAAACCAGGGAACACCTGAATTTTTTCTCGCTGGCACAAGACAAAGCGGGGCGCCACATGGAACCGTTTATCGTAGAGATTGAACCATCGAAAGAATCGGATTATAAACTTTCGACCCACGAAGGTGAAGAATTTATTTATGTGCTGGACGGAAGCATCGAAATCAACTACGGAAAAGATTTGTATCAACTTGAAAAAGGAGATACCATTTACATCGATTCGGTGGTAGCCCACAATGTGCATGCAGCCGGTTCTAAACCGGCAAAAATTCTGGCAGTTGTTTATACGCCTGTCTAATTCCAGGTTATGCCATATATTGAAAAGAAATTCAAAAGCACTTGATTGATATACAAAAAAGATATACTTTTATGATATCAAAAATATAAATCATGAAAACAGTATCATTGAAAATTGACGATTCGATTTTTGGAGAGACCGAAGAAATCCTTTCAAAAATCAAAAAACCGAGAAACAGGTATATCAACGACGCAATTAATTATTACAATCGAATTCAAAAACGTGCGATTTTAGAAAAAAAATTAAAAATAGAATCGGATTTAATTAAAGCGGATTCAATGGATGTATTAAAAGATTTTGAGGAGATTGACTATGTCGATTAAACAATATGAAATCTGGATTGCCGATTTAAATCCAAAAATTGGGACAGAGCCTGGAAAAACAAGACCGGTGCTTATTATCCAAACTAACCTCCTAAATCAAATTCCTCATCCTTCCACAATTGTTTGTCCAATTACAACAAACGTTAAAAAAGAATCAAATATCTTACGTGTTCATATAAAAAAAGGAGAAGCGAATCTGCATCAAAATTGTGACATAATGATTGACCAAATTAGAGCAATTGACAATAAACGACTAATTAAAAAAGTGGGGGATTTACCGAAAAACCTTGTAGATATTGTAAAAGAAAATATAATGATAATAACAGACTTAATATAAAACCAGAAACTAAAAAGTCAATTCTTCTGAAAATTGAAAAACTCATGCAACTACTTGATTATACACTCGGCGAAATTTTGGAAAAGTGGACATTTGAAACACCCGATAAAGAATTCATCGTTTATCCCGACCGGGATTTACGGTTCACTTACAAACAGTTTAACGACCGCGTTGATGCGCTGGCCAAAGGATTGCTGTACATTGGAATCCGCCCGGGCGACAAAGTTGGAATCTGGGCAAAAAATGTTCCCGACTGGACAACCGTAATGTTTGCCACCGCAAAAATAGGTGCAGTGCTGGTAACCATCAATACCAACTACAAACTTTCGGAACTGGAGTATTTGCTGAAAGATGCAGATATTCAAACCTTGTTTCTGGTGGATGGTTTCCGCGACAGCGACTATGTAAAAATGATTTTTGAACTGGTTCCCGAACTAAAAACCCAACCACGGGGCGAACTGAAAAGTGAAAAGTTTCCGAAGCTAAAAAATGTGGCATTCATCGGTCAGCAAAAACACAGGGGGATGTATAACACCAATGAGCTGCTGCTGCTGGGGAACCATGTGGATGATCTCGACCTGGAAACAATTAGGGAATCGCTTGGCTGCCACGATGTAATCAACATGCAGTATACATCGGGCACAACCGGTTTTCCGAAAGGTGTAATGCTTTCGCACCACAACATTATAAATAACGGCTACGCAACCGGCCAGTGCCAGAAATTCACCGACAACGAGCGACTGCTGATTTGTGTCCCCATGTTTCACTGCTTCGGCAGCGTGCTCGGTTTGTGCGCGGTTGTTACACACGGCGCAACAATGGTTTTCACCGAAGAATTCGATCCGTTAATGGTGCTGGCTTCAGTTCAAAAAGAAAAATGCACCGCTTTATACGGCGTACCTACCATGTTTATTGCCGAACTCAACCATCCGATGTTCGACATGTTCGATTTGAGCTCGCTGCGAACCGGAATTATGGCCGGTGCTCCCTGCCCCATCGAAACCATGAACCAGGTGATGACAAAAATGAATATGAAAGATGTCATCATCGTTTACGGGCAGACTGAATCCTCCCCGGGAATGACAGCTACCCGCACCCACAATTCGCCGGAAGTGCGTGCAACAACCGTTGGATTTGAATATCCAAACGTGGAAGTAAAAGTTGTAAATCCGGAAACCGGGGAAGAGTGCGCGGCTGAAGAACAGGGCGAAATTTGCTGCCGTGGTTACAATGTAATGAAAGGTTACTACAAAAATGAAGAGGCCACAAAAAAGGCCATCGATGAAGATGGATGGCTGCACTCAGGCGATTTGGCCGTTAAAACAAAAGATGGTTTCTATAAAATTACAGGGCGAATTAAAGACATGATAATAAGGGGCGGTGAAAATATTTATCCGCGCGAAATTGAAAATTTCCTTTATGGGATGCCACAAATTGAAACCGTGGAAGTGGCAGGAATTCCAAGCCCAAAATATGGTGAGGAAGTTGCGGCATTTATCCGTATAAAAGAAGGTCAGCAGCTCACCGAAGCAGAAGTGGTTGATTTTTGCCGCGGACAAATCTCATTTTTCAAAACCCCAAAGTATATTTTCTTTGTGGACGAATTCCCCATGACAGCCAGCGGAAAAATTCAAAAATACAAACTGGGGGAACTGGGAGTTCAACTATGTGAAGAAAAAGGAATCATTATTAAATAGATAAACGAAACAAATAATGGCAAAATATAAACGCATCCTTCTGAAATTAAGCGGCGAGTCGCTGATGGGCGAACAAAAATACGGCATCGATGAAAACCGGTTGAATGAATATGCCCATCAGATTGCAGAATTGATAGAAATGGGAGTTCAACCCGGAATTGTAATCGGCGGCGGAAATATTTTCCGCGGACTAAGCGGAACTTCAAAAGGATTCGACCGGGTAAAAGGGGACCAGATGGGAATGCTGGCAACTGTTATCAACAGCCTGGCAATTAGCTCGGCTTTAAAAAGCAAAGGAATAACAGCCAGGGTTTTTACCGCAATCAGAATGGAGCCTGTAGGAGAATACTACTCCAAAGAAAAAGCCATCGGGTCGCTTGAAAAAGGTGAAGTGGCAATTATAGCCGGCGGAACAGGAAATCCGTATTTCACTACCGATACAGCAAGTGCTTTGCGTGCGGTGGAAATTGAAGCTGAAATTATGTTGAAGGGCACCCGGGTAGATGGTGTTTATACAGCCGATCCGGAAAAAGATGCATCGGCAACACGGTTCGAAAAAATTAGTTTCGATGAGGTTTACGCAAAAAAACTAAAAGTAATGGACCTGACAGCCACAACTTTATGCAAGGAAAACAATCTGCCGGTTTTGGTATTCAACATGGATAAACCGGGAAACCTGAAGAAGGTTTTAAACGGAGAATCTGTAGGGACTATGGTGTATTAAAGGCACTTTTCTGTTCTTCGGGCAGAGAAAAAAATTCAAAAAATTTTCGATTATTCTATTTTTTTCTATATTTGCTAACAATCCAACGTAGAAACTCAGGGCTTGACCAATGCAAGAAGAAGTAGATTTTGTAATAGAACATTGTAAAGAAAGAATGGATGCGGCCATTAAGCATCTTGAAAAAGAGCTGACGCATATCAGGGCCGGAAAAGCAACGCCTTCGATGCTCGACGGCGTTCAGGTTGAATACTACGGAGCTATGACACCACTTAACCAGGTATCGAACGTTAGTACACCCGATGCAAGAACCATCGCAATTCAACCCTGGGAAAAAGGATTAATACCGGTCATTGAAAAATCAATATTAGCAGCAAATCTCGGATTCAATCCCGACAATAACGGTGAACTTATCCGGATAAATATTCCGGCGCTTACCGAGGAAAGAAGACGGCAACTTGTAAAACAGGTAAGCCAGGAGGGTGAAACTGCAAAAGTAAGTCTCCGTACAGCGCGAAAAGACGCCAACGACAGTCTGAAAAAATTACTAAAAGAAGGCTTATCGGAAGATTTGGAAAAAGACGCTGAAGAAGAAGTGCAAAAAATGACCGATGAATACGGAAAGAAAGTAGATGCTTTAGTGGAAGCTAAAGAAAAAGATATTATGACTATTTAATTGTTTCTAGTTTTCTGTTTTCTGAACATTGTTTAATTGTTTTCATGGCTTTAAGGCAGCTTATTGAAGCTGCCTTATTTTTTGCCCGATTTTTGAGCCAAAAAAGACCTGCCTAATCGAAACAGGTCTTCTTATGAAACAAAGCACTTTTGTCTGTAAAATTGGTATTACTTTTTCTTCTTCCGAAGAACAAAAAACACCCCGGCAGCAATAATCACCACA
>CAYUBV010000049.1:6299-13900 GCA_964443035.1 uncultured Tangfeifania sp. | reverse complement strand
TTGAATTCAGGGGAAGTAACCGGACCGGCCATTTCGATGAAACAGGATTGCTTGAAAAGTGGGCGGAGGGCGGCCCTGAACTTCTTCTGGAAATTGAGGGAATCGGGAAAGGTTATTCGCATCCCATCGTTGCCGGCGATATAATTTTTGTAACCGGCATAAAAGAAGATA
This sequence comes from uncultured Tangfeifania sp., assembly GCA_964443035.1. Classification (GTDB taxonomy): domain Bacteria; phylum Bacteroidota; class Bacteroidia; order Bacteroidales; family Prolixibacteraceae; genus Tangfeifania. The sequence goes on along the minus strand of CAYUBV010000049.1, from coordinate 13,729 downwards.
CAACCGATGTGCTTTCTGCGTATAATTTTTCAGGAGAACTGCTCTGGGAAACTCCTTATGGAAGATCATGGATACGTTCTTATTCCGACAGCCGGTGTACTCCAACTTTTCAAAACGGAAAACTTTATGTGGCCAGTGGTACAGGCCAGGTAGGTTGTGTGGACGCTGCAACCGGAAAAATCATCTGGAAAGTGGATGCTGTTGAAAAATTTGGTGGTGAAATTCACCAACACGGCGATGCCGAATCTCCTTTGATTGCAGGCGATAAGGTTGTTTTCACCACCGGTGGTGAGGAAAATACGATGATTGCCCTCGATAAAACCAGTGGCGATTTGGTCTGGAAATCACCTGGCCTGGGTGGAGCAAAATCTTATGCTTCTCCGGTTTTGATTCATCACAACCAACAAGCTGTTATTGTGGTGCAGACAACCAAAAATCTTATTGGCATAAATCCTGAGAACGGAGAAATTTTCTGGAGTTATGACCTGATCCAGTACCATACAAAAAGCCAGGGTGAAGGAGCACAGGCAAATCCGGCCCTTTACTATAATGGTGAACTTTTTGTTACAAGCGGTTACGACCACCCGGGAACCATGTTTTTACTTTCTGAAGATGGAAAAGAAATTACTTTGAAATGGAAAAACGATACCATCGACACACATCATGGCGGTGTAGTGCTGGTTGATGGAAATTTGTATGGCTCAAACTGGCAGCACAATTCACGGGGCCGGTGGGCATGTGTAAACTGGGAAACCGGAAAAACAAACTGGGAAGAAGAGTGGATTAATAAAGGTTCGGTTATTTATGCCGACGGAATGCTTTATCTTTACGAGGAGAAAAGCGGGAATGTGGCACTGGCCGAACCGTCTGAAGAAAAATTAAAAATTATAAGTACCTTTAAAGTGAACAAAGGTGCAGGTCCGCATTGGGCGCATCCGGCCATATATGATGGAAAGCTTTTCATCAGGCATGGCGATGTGTTAATGGTTTATAACTTGAAAGCCTGAAATGGAGAATAAAAAAATCATAAATATTACACTGATTGCATTGGGAGTAATTGCTGCCGGAGTTTTGTTTTGGTGGCTGAAAAATGATCCGACTACTGAATATACGGTGAGCCTGGCCGGCGCCGATAACCGCGGAGAGGGTGGGGCAGCGCAGGAAGTTGAGTTGGGTGCCGTTTTTGAAGAGTATGCAGATGATTACACCCAACTATCCGAAACCTGGCCGCGGTTCCGGGGCAGCGATTTCGACAATATTTCAAAATCACCGGTTAATTTAATCGAAACATTTCCGTCCGACGGACCGGAGATTGTCTGGTCAGTTGAGTTGGGCGAAGGCCATTCAGGGGCAGCAATTTACGAAGGACTTGCTTATGTTTTGGATTACGATGAAGAGACACGTGCCGATTTGCTGCGCTGTTTTTCACTCACCGACGGGAAAGAAATGTGGCGTCGTGGTTACGAAGTGAGCATTAAACGAAACCACGGTATGTCGCGCACTGTTCCTGCGATAACCGAAGATTATATACTCACTATGGGCCCAATGTGCCATGTGATGTGCCTCGAGCGTGAAAGCGGCGATTTCCTCTGGGGAATCGATGTAGCCAAAGAGTATGAATCGGAAGTTCCGCTCTGGTACACCGGGCAGTGCCCGCTCATCGACGACGGGAATGCCATTATTGCAACCGGCGGAAATGCGCTCATGATTGCCGTTGATTGTGAAACCGGTGAGAAATTATGGGAAACACCAAATCCCGGTGGCTGGAAAATGTCACATTCGTCGGTTATGCCTTTTACTTACGGCGGGCGTAAAATGTATGTGTACAGCGCAATTGGCGGCATGGTTGGGGTTGCAGCCGATGGCGACGACGCAGGCCAGGTGCTCTGGGAAACTGCTGACTGGAATCACTCTGTTGTGGCACCATCGCCGGTTTGTATGGACGACGGAAAAATATTTATGACTGCCGGCTATGGCGCAGGCAGTATGATGCTTCAGCTTTCAGAAAATAACGGTGAGTTCACCATTGAAACACTTTATGAATATGCCCCGCGCGAGGGTTTGGCATGCGAACAACAAACCCCCGTACTTTGGAACGGGCACTTGTTCGGAATTATGCCCAAAGATGGCGGAGCCCTGCGCAACCAGTTTGTCTGTTTCAATCCGGACGATACCCGCGAAATTGTGTGGTCGAGTGGATCAGAGGCCCGTTTTGGGCTGGGGCCGTATTTTATAGCCGACGACAAATTTTTTATTCTGAATGACGATGGTACGTTGTACATTGCCCAGCCAAGCACCGAAGGATACATCCAGGTCGACCAGCACCAGGTAATTGAAGGCCACGATGCCTGGGCGCCTTTTGCTATTGCCGACGGTTATTTGCTGATGCGTGATGCAGATACCATGGTTTGTTTAAATTTGAATACTTAATTCAGTGTCATGAAAAATAAAGGGATTGTCATTTTTATTATTGTACTCGGAATCTTGATTGTCGCACTTATTGTAGGCGATTTTATGATGGATCGGCCCGATAAACGTGAGGGCAACCCGTTTGAATACAGTGTGGAAGAGTTCAGGGATGTCGATCCCGAATTGATTTTATACAAAGAATCGAAGAATTTTAATATCGGTTTTGATGAACCTACGGGAATTGCAGTGTACGGAGAGAAAATCTACCTGACAGGCGATCAGAATCTGAAAATAATCAACACATCCGGACAACTGCTGCTTAATATCGATTTGGCGCATCAGCCAAAAACCGTTGAAAGCACCGAAGAAAAAATATTCATGGTGGCCGGTAACCGGATTATAGTTTATGATAAAACCGGGAATTTACTGAAAGAGTGGGAGAGTCCGGGCGAAAATTCAATACTTACTTCGGTTGCTGCAAGAGACAGTGTAGTGTTTGTTGCCGATGCCGGAAACCGCCGGGTGTTGAAATATTCAGATGAAGGAGAATTGTTGCTTCAGTTTGAAGGAAAAAGCAGCGACGAGGTTTTGCACGGTTTTATTATACCAAGCGCCTGTTTCGATTTGGCGATTAATGATTTTGATGAGTTGTGGGTAGTCAACCCCGGAATGCATGCTCTCGAAAATTATACGTTTGATGGCCAGCAGCGCGCTTTTTGGGAAAGTACCGGAATTAAAATTGAAGGTTTTAGCGGATGCTGCAATCCCTCACATTTTGCTTTTTTATCCGACGGAAGTTTTGTAACCAGCGAAAAAGGTATGGTCAGAATAAAAGTGTATAAGCCCAGTGGCGAATTTAAAGGGGTGGTGGCGCCTCCCCGGAAATTTGGAGACGATGGCACCGCTCCCGATGTGGCAACAGATGAAGAGGGGAATGTTTATGCCCTCGATTTCGATCGCAAAGTACTGAGGGTGTTTACTCCGAATGAGTAAAAAACAATAGCCGCAGGTGTAACCTGTGGAAAAGATGATAGTAGTTAGGATAGAACCCCAATGGGGTTCAATAATGATAAAAACAGAATACGATGAATCGTAAAGAATTTTTCAGGACTGCGGGACGGTTTTTTTTGCTGGGTGGAATCACTGCTTCGGCAGGATATCTGGTAGTCAATAAAAAAGTGACCGCCAGTTGTTCTGTCTCCAGCGCGTGCGGGGATTGCGGAAAATTGACGGATTGCGAAAATCCGGAAGTAAAAGAAGAAAGATATGGAAGAGAATAAATCAAAAAGCCGGAGGGAATTTATTAACGATGGTGTGCGCTTGTCACTGGCGCTGGCGCTTGGTGGCATTGGCGGGCTGTCGTTGAGCAAGGTGATTAAAGACGATTACGTGTGGCAAATCGATCCGTTTCTTTGCACCCAGTGCGGAAGATGCGCTACCGAATGTGTGCTTTCGCCATCGGCAGTTAAGTGCGTTCATGCTTATGATTTGTGTGGTTACTGCGATTTATGCGGCGGTTACTTAAAACCCGACGCCAACGAACGAACCACAGCAGCCGAAAATCAGCTTTGCCCAACCGCTGCCATCGAACGAAAATTTATCGAAGAGCCTTATTTCGAATACAAAATCATCGAAGATTTATGCATCGGATGCGCTAAATGTGTAGAAGGATGCACCGCGTTTGGAAACGGTTCGCTGCACCTGCAGATTATGCATCATATTTGTGTGAATTGCAACGAATGCTCCATTGCCCGGGTTTGCCCTTCCGACGCCATTTCGCGGGTGAAAGCGAGCGAAGCCTATAATGTAAAGGGAGATTTTACCAACAATCCTGAATCTTAGCCAAAAACCGGTATGAAAAAACTGAAATACATACTTTTTACTTTTACTTTTTTACTTTTTACGTTCTCTCTGTCTGCGCAGCAGCAGCGTTTCCCGAAACCTGAATTCGATACGGGGTACGAACAGCCCGATACGGTAACTCCCGAACCCCGGGCAATTTCCATGGAATATTTCGATGTAATTGTACTGATTGCATTTCTTGCATTAGCTGCTTATCTCGTTATAAAAAGGCGTTCGAGGCGGGGAGTTATGTGGCTCTCGGTAGCGGCATTAATTTACTTTGGATTTTACCGCCTCGGGTGTGTTTGCCCCATTGGTGCCGTTCAAAATGTTACGCTCTCTTTTTTCGATCCAACATATGCCATTTCAGCCGTAGTATTGCTGTTTTTTATTTTGCCGCTGGTGTTAACCCTTTTTTACGGAAGGGCATTCTGCGGAAGCGTTTGTCCGCTGGGGGCTATTCAGGATGTAATGGTTATTAAACCCATCAGCCTGCCCAAGTGGCTCAATAAAACACTGGGATTTATTCCCTACTTATACCTTTCGCTTGCTGTTTTGTTTGCCGCTACCGGAACCGATTTTATCATCTGCCGCTACGATCCGTTTATCGGAATTTTCAGGATGGATGCCATGTTTATTATGATTGTGCTGGGAATTGCTTTTCTGTTGCTCGGAATGTTTGTTGGAAGACCTTATTGCCGGTTTTTTTGTCCGTACGGGGTTGTTCTGAGCTGGATGTCGCGGTTCTCGAAAAAAAATGTTTCCATCACGCCGGCCGAATGCATTCAGTGTAAACTGTGTGCCAACTCCTGTCCGTTCGATGCCATCGAATATCCAACCGATGAAAAGGAAGTGGCTAAATCGGGTCTCGGTACCAAACGGTTCATTCTTTACGCTGCGCTTATTCCGGTCTGGATAGGGCTGGGAATATTTATCGGCGCCAAATCACATACATTCCTGTCAAAAGCCAATCCCGACGTTTATTTGGCAGAATTGCTGATTTCACGCCCGGAAGTAAAAAATGATCTGGACAATATCGATGTGCAGACATTCCTTGGTTCAGGAAAATCAATGGAAACATTGGTTCAGGAAGCTGAAGAAATCCAGAATGATTTTTATACCGGCAGCATGATTATGGGTGGATTTCTGGGACTTGTTATAGGTATGACGCTGCTAAATACGGTAGTTTTCCGTAAAAGACAGGATTATGTCGTTCATAAGGGAAATTGCGTCAGTTGCGGACGATGCATGGATTACTGCCCGGTAAAAAAAGATAATAAGTAAGATTGAAACTTGAATAGTAAATTTTCAAAACAAATAAGAAGAAAAAAATAACCAGGAATGACCAACAACGATAAATTAAAATTAGCCCAAAATGTTGCCGTAATATCCGGGATTTTTTGCACGGTAGTAGCGCTGCTTTTGCTGCTCAACTACTGGCAGGTTTCCCAAAGCGATATCGTTGAAAGCGCTGCTTTGGAAGCTCTAGTTGAACGGCTGAATGAAGAGCCGAACAACGAGGAGCTGAAACAGGAAATCAGAAATTTCGATTTGCTGGCGCGAAAAGCGTATTTCAACAGCCAGTGGCAGATTGAAACCGGTGCCTGGCTTTTACTCCTCGGTGCCATTGTTCTGGTAATATCGCTCAGGTATTTCCATTCATTAAAATCTAAAATTGAAAAGCCTGACAAAGAACATGAGAATGAAATTGTCAGCCGGATCATTGCTCAAAAAGGAATTGTTATCACCGGGGCAGTTGTTTTTGTTTTGGCATTCATTGCTTCGTTTCTTACGGTCGATCATCTTGAACATTATAAAGTTGAAACTGTTGCCGACGCTGCACCTGTTTCTCCTGAAGATGAAGGAATTGAAGTAATCGATGTCAGTGAAAGTCCCCAGGAAGAAACCACTCAAACTGAACCTGAAACCACGACTGAGCAGCAAGTTGAACAACCGCAAACCCAGGCTCCCGAAGAAACCGCTCAGGCAGAGGAACAGGCCCCTGCTGAGCAGCCTTCGCCTGCCGCAGGTTTAACGTTGCAACAACTAAAAAATAACCACAATTCATTCCGGGGGCCACTTGGCCAGGGAATTATTTACCATGAAAATATTCCTGTGGAATGGGACGGCGAATCAGGAAACAATATTTTATGGAAAACAACAGTGCCAAAACATGGCTACAATTCACCCATTGTTTGGGAAGACAAAGTTTTTCTTACCGGTGCCGATGAAGAGAGCCGCGAGGTTTATTGCTTCGATGCCAATTCCGGCGAACTTTTATGGACAGGCGTAGCTGATAATATTCCTGGTTCCCCTTCTTCTCTTCCGCGAACAACAGAAGATACAGGCCTTGCCGCTCCCACAATGACCACCGACGGAGAAAGGGTGTTTGCCATTTTCGGCACCGGCGATGTCATTGCGTTCGATATGGACGGAAACCGCGTTTGGGCAAAAAACCTTGGCGTGCCCGATAATCATTACGGACATTCTTCGTCGCTGATTACCTGGGACGGAAAACTATTTATTCAATACGACACCAACCGGGGTGGCCGGGTAATGGCATTAAATGTATCGAACGGTGAAATAATCTGGGATACTCAACGCGATTCCAATATTTCATGGGCAAGCCCGGTACTGGCCGAAGTGGAAGGCGAATACCAGCTTCTGCTGACCGCCGACCCGATTGTTGCCGGTTACAATATCGATAATGGTGAAGAAATCTGGGCTGTGGAAGCCATGATGGGAGAAGTAGGTCCTTCTGTTGCTTTTTCCGACGGTGTGGTTTATGCCGGAAATGAATATGCGCGGTTGGTTGCCATCGATGCTTCCAGTCACGAAATTTTGTGGGAAAATGATATGTATTTGCCCGAAGCTGCCAGTCCGCTGGCGCATGAAGGATTGTTGATAATTGCCACGAGTTACGGCGTGCTGGTTTGTTACGATGCCAAAACCGGGGAGGAATACTGGGAACACGACGTGGGAACAACTCTTTACTCGGCGCCAATGGTTGCTGAAGGAAAACTTTACATGATGGACAATGACGGCGTAATGCGCATTTATGATTTTGCAAAAGAAATGAACCTGATTAATGAGAATGAGCTGGGTGAAACCTATGGTACATCCCCTGCTTTTGCCGACGGCCGCATTTATATCAGGGGAGAAGAAAATTTATATTGTAT
>CAYUBV010000049.1:0-6199 GCA_964443035.1 uncultured Tangfeifania sp. | reverse complement strand
AATATGACAAACAATTTCCAAAATATCGACCGCATTATTGAAGAAAAGGGCTCTGACAAAAAGAGCCTGATTCCGATTTTGCAAGCCATTCAGAATGAATACAACTACTTGCCTGAAGAGGCGCTGAAATACCTTGCTGAAAACTCGTCGATTACTTCATCCGAAATAATCAGCGTGGCAAGTTTTTATACACAGTTCAGGTTAAAACCTGCAGGCGAACACATTGTAAAAGTTTGTGTGGGCACAGCATGCCATGTAAAAGGTGCCATGCAGGTTCACGATGCTTTCCGGCGTCATTTTAAACTGGAAACAGGCGAAGATACGGAAGAAACCCGGACCTATACACTTGAAAAAGTAAGCTGCCTGGGTTGCTGTACCCTTGCACCCGTGGTGCAGGTAGACGACATTACTTACGGTCATGTTGCACCTGATCAGGTTGACCAGGTTATTAAAGATTACGAAAGCCAGCAAGGTAAAAAAGAGGGAAAAAAGTACCGGAAAGCCGATGGCGCAGAAATTAAAGGCGAAATCCGTATCGGGCTCGGTTCCTGCTGCGTGGCTTCCGGGAGTGGTGAAATCAGGCAGGAGGTTGAAAATGTTGTTAACGACAGTGGCCTGCAGGTAAAACTGAAACATGTGGGCTGCGTGGGAATGTGCCACCAGGTGCCGCTGGTTGAAGTCGTTCCGAACGAAGGCGAACCCACATTATATGCAAAAGTGAAACCGGAGGATGTAAAAGGAATTGTTGAAAGTCATTTCGATCCGCCGGGAATTCTGTCTAAACTGAAGCATAAAATTTTCAATTTTGCCGAAGACATTCAAACCGACCGGAACTGGGAAGGGGTGGAACGCTACGAAATCAGTATGCGTGAAAAACCAGTGGCCTCGTTTCTGGGAAAACAGCTTCCGATCGCCACTGAATACCGCGGAATTATAAACCCGATTGATATCGATGAATACATAAGCCGCGGTGGATTTTCGCCACTAAAAAAAATGTTTGAATCACTTACTCCCGACGAAGTGATTGAAGCAGTAAAAACCAGCGGAATCCGCGGGAGAGGAGGTGCCGGTTTCCCAACGGGTGTGAAGTGGGAACTGGTTAAAAAAGAAAAAGGAGATACAAAATACCTGATTTGCAACGGCGATGAAGGAGATCCCGGTGCGTTTATGGACCGGATGCTGCTTGAATCATATCCTTACCGGGTGATTGAAGGCATTATTACTGCCGCTTATGCCGTGGGGATTCACCAGGGGTTTATGTACATCCGTGCGGAATATCCGCTGGCCGTACAACGGATACGTAAAGCGCTCGAGATTTGCCGCGAATACAACTTTTTAGGCGAAAATATACAGGGATCAGGGTTCAATTTCGATTTGCAGATTTATGAGGGAGCCGGTGCTTTTGTTTGCGGAGAAGAAACAGCGCTGATTGCCTCCATCGAAGGCAGCCGCGGATTTCCTGTAATTCGACCGCCATTTCCGGCTCAAAGCGGATTGTGGGGAAAACCAACTTTGGTGAACAACACCGAAACATTTGCCCAGATATCTTATATTTTACGCGAAGGTTCTGAAAAATTTAAAGGAATCGGAACCGAAGGAAACAGCGGAACAAAAGTTTTTGCCCTGGCCGGAAAAGTGGCCCGTGGCGGCTTGATTGAGGTGCCAATGGGAATTACCATCCGACAGGTGGTGGAAGAAATTGGCGGCGGAATTGGCGGCGGTAAGAAATTTAAGGCCGTGCAGATTGGCGGCCCGTCGGGTGGCTGCATTCCCGCCGAACACGCCAACACACCCATCAACTATGAATCACTTACCGAAATGGGCGCGATGATGGGATCAGGCGGACTTGTTGTGCTCGATGAAACCGACTGCATGGTGGATATTGCCCGATATTTCCTCTCGTTTACACAGGATGAATCGTGTGGAAAATGTACGTTCTGCCGGGTGGGCACTAAACGGATGCTCGACATTCTGGAAAACCTTACCAGCGGAAAAGGAAAAAAAGGAGACATTGAAGAACTGGAAAAGCTGGCCGAATGGACCAAAAAAGGAAGCTTGTGTGGTTTGGGAAAAACAGCACCAAACCCGGTTTACAGCACCCTGAAATATTTCCGGGATGAATACGAAGCACACCTCAACGGCGTGTGCCCCACCGGAAAATGTACGGAAATGATAACTTATTCAGTAAACGACAATTGCATTGGTTGTACAATGTGCGTGCAGAAATGTCCGGTGGATGCCATTCCGTTCACCCCGCACGAAATACACAGCATCGATACCGAACTGTGCATAAAATGCGATGCCTGCCGCACCGTTTGCCCGGTTGATGCAGTTGATGTGAAATAGCTCGAAAGGATTAATGACATGTGACATGAATATTGAAAAACAATTTGCAGATATAAAAATACTTATTCAAAAAGCTAAAAAAAATGCTTTTCGTGCTGTAAATGTTCATTTAATAGATCTTTACTGGGAAATTGGAAGATACATTTCGAAAAAAAATCAAAGTTCAGAATGGGGTGAAGGGATTGTAAATAAACTTTCGGAATACCTGAAGAAAACTGAACCTGAAATGAAGGGATTTTCGGCGCAGAATCTTTGGCGTATGAAGCAGTTTTATGAAATTTATTACCAAAATGAAAAACTCTCAGCATTGCTGAGAGAATTAAACTGGACAAATAATTTGATAATAATTTCTAAAACCACCTCAGATGAAGAAAGAGAATTTTATATTAATCTGGCTATTAGGGAAAAACTAAGTTCACGTGAACTTGAAAGACAAATAAACAGTGCAAGTTTTGAGCGTGTTTTGTTGTCAGAAAAAAAACTCTCACCAGTGATGAGAGAAATACATCCTGAAGCCCATTTAATTTTTAAAGACAACTATGTACTCGATTTTTTAGCGCTTCCTAAAAAGTATTCAGAAGAAGATTTACGCAAAGCAATTATAGAAAATTTAAAAGATTTTATTCTTGAATTTGGTAAGGATTTTACCTTCGTCGGTGAAGAATTTCGTCTTCAGGTTGGTCAAAAAGATTATTTTGTGGATTTGCTTTTTTTTAATCGGGAACTAAAATGCATGGTTGCAATCGATTTAAAGATAACCGATTTTAAACCTGAATATTTGGGGAAATTAGAATTTTATCTCGAGGCATTGGACAGAGATGTAAAAAAGGAACATGAAAAACCCAGTGTTGGAATTATTCTGTGTAAAAATAAAGATACGAAAGTGGTGGAATATGCTTTAAGTAGAAGTGTATCTCCTGCACTGGTTTCAAAATATGAAACAAGGTTGTTCGATAAAAAATTACTTGAGCGAAAATTGGACGAATTTTACAGTTTGGCTGAACCAGCAGCTAATTATATAATCGGAAATGATAAGAATAAAAATAAATAAAACTGAAATTGAGGTAGAAGAAGGCACGTCGGTGATGAAGGCCGCGCAGCGAATGGGAATCGAAGTTCCTAATCTTTGCTGGTACGACGAGCTGGAGCATTTTACCTCGTGCATGCTTTGCCTGGTGAAGGACGAAAGCAACGGGAGACTGCTTCCGTCATGCTCTGTGAAAGCTGCTGAAGGGCAATCTTTTATTACTGACGATGACGAAATTAAGGAAGCCCGGCAAACTGCGCTCGAACTGTTGTTGAGCGAACATGTAGGCGACTGCGAGGCTCCCTGCCAGCTCGGATGCCCGGCGCACATGAATATTCCGCTGATGAACCGGCTGATAGCTGCCGGAAAATTTGACGAGTCGCTTGAAGTGGTAAAACGCGACATTGCCCTTCCGGCTGTCCTCGGTCGCATTTGCCCGGCTCCCTGCGAAGGTGCTTGTCACCGGAAAACATTAGATGAAGCGGTTTCTATCTGTCTGCTCAAACGTTTTGTGGGCGATGAAGGCGAAATGCCCAAAATTAAACCTGCTGAAAATACCGGCAAAAAAGTAGCTGTTGTGGGAGCCGGGCCGGCCGGACTGGCTGCCGCTTATTACCTTCAAATCAGAGGAGTCCAGGTTACTTTATTCGATAAAGCAGAAAAAGCCGGTGGGCAATTGCGCACCGCCATTTCTGAGGAAAAACTGCCCCGTGAGGCGCTCGACAAGGAAATTGAGGCGATTCTGAAAACTGGAGTAGATTTTCAGGACGGAAAAACAATTGATAATGATTCGTTTAAATCAATGAAGGATGATTTTGATGCATGGATCATTGCCACCGGAGCTGTTTCAGACGAATCCGATAAATTCGGGTTGAAAGCAACGCCCAAAGGAATTACAGCCGACCGGAAAACTTACCAGACCTCTGAAAAAAATGTGTTTGCCATCGGAAATGTACTACGTTCCTCTAAACTGGCCGTGCGTTCGGTAGGGCAGGGTAAAGAGGTGGCTTTTTCGGTGATGCAGTATTTTAATAACCAGGAATTGAAAGGCGAGCCGCGGATGTTTAATTCACGTTTCGGAAAATTGGTAAACGAAGAATTTTCTGAATACCTGAAAGAATCGACAGATACAAAAAGAATCTTTCCGGAAGACCCGGAATGGGGTGGATTTTCAGCAGAGGAAGCCATTGAAGAAGCCAAACGTTGCCTGCACTGCGACTGCCGGGCTATCGACGATTGCAAGCTGCGGATTTATTCTGACGATTACCAGGCCAATCAACGGCGGTTTAAAACAAGCGAGCGAAGAAAAATTACAAAGTTAAGCACGCACTCAAAATTGATATACGAGCCCCAAAAATGCATAAAATGCGGAATTTGTGTGCGGCTGACTGAAAAGTACCGTGAGAAATTCGGGTTCACATACATTGGCAGGGGTTTTGATGCAGAAATCGGAGTTCCTTTCAACAAAGAACTGGAAGAAGCGCTCACCGATACCGCACTGAAAGTGGCAGAAGCCTGCCCCACCGGTGCGATTGAAATAAAGGAAAATATGAAACAAACCACATAGACACATAGGTCACAATAGCACAAAACCTATGTGCGCTATGTGTCTATGTGGTTAAAAAATAATGAGATGAAACAAATACTTTTAATAACCTTTTCTATTTTTACTTCACTGGTGCTAAATGCCCAGCCAACCGATTCCTGGCCCATTTTCAGGGGAGGACAGGAACTAAACGGTATTTCAAAAACTGAAATTCCTGATGAGCCGAATTTACTTTGGACTTTTGAAACAGGCGACAACATTAAATCTTCTCCCGTTTTTGATCAGGGAAAAATTGTGGTAGGTTCTGCCGATGGCGTGGTTTATTGCCTGAATACTTCCGGTGAACTGGAGTGGAAATTTGAAACCGAAAACTCCATCGAGGCACCGGCACTGATTTATGATAATACGGTTTACATCGGCAATCTCGACGGAACTTTTTATGCACTCGATTTACATTCAGGAGAAAAAAAGTGGGAATACGATACCGACAACCAGATAATCGGTTCGGCCAACTGGTGGGAAGCAGACGGAACCACTTACATTTTTGTGGGCAGCTACGACTATTATTTGCACTGCGTAGATGCCAAAACAGGCGAAGTAAAATGGAAATACGAATCGGATAATTTTATTAACGGCGCTGCTGCCTGTTTCGATGGAAAAGCATTTTTTGGCGGGTGCGACGGATTTTTGCACCAGGTGGATATTGTTACCGGCAAGGCTGACAAAAAAATCGATGTGGCCACTTATGTTCCGGGTTCACCGGCGGTGGAAAAAGACAAGGCTTACCTGGGCGACTACGACGGCCGGTTTTTCGAGGTGGATATCAAAAACGAAAAAACAACCTGGGTTTGGGAAGACAGCGAAACCAGTTTGCCATTTTTGGCCTCGCCGGCCATTTCCGGCGACCGGCTTTATACTGCCAACCATAACAAGTTTTTATATTGTTTCGATAAGAATACCGGCGGGAAAATCTGGGAATACAACACCGGGAACCGCGTGGAAGCATCACCGGTAGTAGCCGGGAACAAAGTAATTGTTGCAAACATGCGCGGCGATATAGCCACCGTAAACCTTTCGGATGGTAAAGTTGTTTGGAGTTACGAAATTGGCAGCCAGATAATCAGCAATCCGGCTGTAGCTGATGGCAGAATTTACGTAGGGGCTAACGACGGATTTATATATTGTTTCGGAGAATAAGCCCCTCCTAACCTCCCCCGGGGGAGGAACAGGAGAACAGGGCAGGTTTATTGAAATATTGAGTACTAATTATAATTAATTCG
>CAYUBV010000048.1:0-13969 GCA_964443035.1 uncultured Tangfeifania sp. | reverse complement strand
TTCCCGGGAGTTGGACTTTCCAAAGTCCAACAAAAAAAACCTGAAATAGCAACTAAATATTAGTTGCATTTCTCTATATTTGCATCATGAGCAAAACCAATGTACTTACATATAAAGGATTTATTGGTTCGGTTAATTACAGTGCCACAGACCATTGTTTTTTTGGGAAAATAGAAGGAATAAACGACCTCATCACTTTTGAAGGCATTACCGTGGATGAACTTGAGAAATCTTTTCGGGAAATGGTAAACCTGCACATTGAAGATTGCCAACGTGAAGGAAAGCCGGTTGAAAAATCGTACAAAGGAAGTTTTAATGTGCGCATCAGCCGCGAATTGCATAAAAAAGCAGCACAAACAGCAATTGCAAAAGGCATTACATTGAACCAACTGGTAAAAAAGGCAATTACCCGGGAAGTTGAAAATAAGTGAGAATTCCAGTTTATATCCGTCTATCGATTTGGAACCGTTTGACAGGTAAACCGGCAAAATACCGGACTTGGGAATGTCCGGTTCCCAGGAGTTGGAAAAATGCAATTTTCGAAATACAACTTATTTAATTGTTTGAAATTTGTTAATTGTTTTTTGGAATTTATTTGAATTTTGGTTTTGATTTTTGGAATTTGCCTTCATTTAATACCTCTGGCAAATTTTGTTATACGGGCAATTCTGACACACTTTTTCGTGCGGGGTTTGAGAATAAGTGGTTGTGGGTGAATAAATTTCGGCAGCCAGGTCGTGCATTTTGTCCCTGAATTCCTGCTCAAGTTCCTGAAAAGCAAAAGGTTTTGAATTGTATTTTATTTCGGGTGCGAAGTTTTCACCGAACAATTTGCGCAGGCTGTAAATTGCCGGCTGAATTTCATCTTCAACATTTTTTTCATCCATGTAAACCAGGCTGTAAATGAGCGCCTGCAAAATCTCTTTCCTGGGTTTTTCGAGGTCTTTTTCAAACAACTCATCCAGCGCTTTGAATGTAAAACTTGTAACATTCCCGGTCTTGTAATCGATAACACGCAGTCGCCCGTTCACTTTATCGATGCGGTCGATTTTACCTCCCACAAAAACGGGCCTTATTTCATTCTCCGCATAAATGTTGAATACAGTTTTGTAATTGCCTTCCAGCGCAATTAGCTCAAATGGCGCCTGCTGCATGTCGATATCCAACAACCGTTTTACAAAAATTTTGGTGTTCTCAAAAATCAATACTGTTTTTCCTTCCAGCTTTACTTTTTTGGCATCAGGGTCGCGTTGTTTAAAATAATTCCGTCCAATCGCTTTTCTGATTTCATTTTCAATCAGGATTTTATCTTTCTGAATTTTTTCCAGATCCGATTTATTCACCACTTTGCCGGCAAACGGTTTGTAAAGGTTTTCAACGGTTTCATGGAAAATATTCCCGAATGCCGGGCTGTCGATTTCATCTTTCACCTCATCAGGCTCGGGAAGCTGCAAAATGTACCGGAAATAAAACCGCAGCCTGCACTGCAACCAGGTGTTTATGGCAGTTGGCGACAAAGGTCTTTCTTCTGAATTTCGTTCCAATAAAACGGATAATTTTTCCGGTGACCCCTCCACAACAATTGGCGCCGGCGGATCATTCGAAAATTTAAAATCGAGATTCACCGAATTTATTTTCCGGGGCGAATCGTATTTCAACTGGTAACCGTAGCGGCTCAACTCGCCGGTACTTATTCCTTCTTTCAGTGTGCTGTAAGTAGCCGAAACATTTTTTGCACGTTGTACGAGCCGGTAAAAATAGTAGGCGTACATGGCATCCTGCTCATCGATTCCGGGCAGGCCAAAACCTTTGCGAATATTGAACGGAATAAACGAAGGCGCAGTAAATTTCCGGGGCCATTTGTTTTCATTCAATCCCAGGATAACGAGGTTCTCAAAATCGAGACAGCGGGTTTCAAGGATTCCCATTACCTGCATTCCGCTCAGCGGTTCGCCTTCGAAAGAAACCGAAACCTGCCCCAGGTACTGGTGAAACAACTTGAAAAATACAGCAGCACTGATTTCACGCTCCTGCTCTTTTTGCACGCTTTGAATAACGGCTTTTAGTTTTTCAACTGCGAGGTAAATGGAATAAATCAACTCAGGCAGCAACTGGTTTTCCGGGTCTTCCTTTTTAATAATTCCGTAAAACTGACCGAGAATCTCAAGAAAATAAGCGCTGTAATCTTCAACTTTTTCAGGAAGCAAAAAAATCTGTTTGTGAAAATCCGAAAAATCAATCTCCTCCAGTGGAACGGTTATCCGGTTCTCCTCCTTAATTTTGGCCAGAAATTCTTTGGCTTTTTGCGGTTCGATATTTCCCAGCAACTGGTGATTCAGCACATCGGTTACAAACCGGTGATAAACTACCGGTTTTCCTTCATTGTTTTGCTTTTTATTTTTCAGCAACTGAATCAGCAGCGACAGGAAACCAAAAACCACCGAATTTTTAACCGGGTATCCCATGGTAACATTCACTTTTCCAAACTCAGCAGGAATAGAACCCAAAGCCGGGAAAAGCAGCGATTCATCGGCAAGCACAACGGCCGTGTTGTCGAATTCCTTTTTGAATCCGGCTTCAATTTCAGTCAAAAAACGGGGTATTTCCTGTGCCTGCCCGTAGTTGGACGAAACAGCAGTTAGCCGGATATTTTTCTCCTGCTGAAAGTTTTCTGCCGAAAACAAAAAATCATCAGGAGCAGGAAAACGCTGTATATTTTCGCGCAGAAACATTCCGCCTTCGTTTTTCAAATCATTTAGATAAAAGTGATCGTAGTCCCACAAAAATTCAGCCTTATCCTGTTGTTTCAAATGTTTAAAAAAAGTTTTCTCACAATTATTCAGCGCATTCAAACCAATAATGTAATATTTGGTAAACGGGAATTCATAATCTGCGTTTTCAAGATTTTCCACCACGGAGCGATCCGTCATTCCGCCAAAAGCCATTCCCCGGATTTCCAGTTCAGCTTTAAAATCGCGATAAACCGGATACAATTTCTGCCAGATAGATAAAAATTTTTCGTGATGTGCTTTTCGATCCGAAAGCGCCAGGCTGCCCCAAAAACGGGTCAGGGCATCTTTTTGTTCAGGAGTGAGATAATCGAAATGCGCCTCGATTTCTTTTAAATCAGCCACATTGGTAAACAAATCTTTCGCATCTACCAGGTAGCGGTCGATGTCGTTAAAATCGGCCAGCAGCACTTCACCCCAGAAATAAAAATCGTCGAAACTCTCTAGCGTTTTTGTATGTTTTTTAAAAACGTCGTAAAGAATGGAAATCAACTGCAGTTTTTCAGCGCTGTGCAGGTTGGAATAACGGGCAAACAATTCATTCACGGTAGTTACTTCCGGCCCGATAACCGAATGCGAAAGTTCCTTTCCGAGATAAGATTTAAAAAATACACCCGAACGCCGGTTGGGGAAAACCACGCAAATATCTTTCAGTTCGTTACTGTGTTTTTCGTAAATATAATTGGCACAGCGGGAGAGAAATCGTTCCATTTTGTTAAAAATTTCATCGAAGATAAAAATTCAACGGCAGAACAAAATCTTTCCCACACAGGAATTTTTACTAATTTTACGTTTGACAGCAACAGAATAATCAAATAAATCATATTTCACAGGATGAAAAAATCAATATTTGCGCTAATTATTTCCCTTGTCACCTTTTCACTTTTTGCCCAGGATCGAATCACCGATAAAAACTTTGCCACTCGCAGCGAGGTAATTGCGCAACACGGAATGGCCGCTACCAGCCAGCCGCTGGCAACGCAGGCAGCGCTCGATGTGTTGAAATCAGGCGGAAATGCCATCGATGCAGCCATTGCAGCCAATGCGGTGCTGGGATTGGTTGAACCCACCGGAAACGGAATTGGCGGCGATTTGTTTGCCATTGTCTGGGATGCCGAAACCGAACAATTGCACGGCCTGAACGCAAGTGGCCGCTCGCCACACAACCTCACGCTTCAGTATTTTAAAGAAAAGGGTTACAAAAATATTCCTTCACTCGGCCCGCTCCCGGTTTCGGTGCCCGGCACAGTTGACGGATGGTTTGAACTGCACGATAAATTCGGCAAACTTTCGATGGACGAGATTCTTTCGCCGGCCATCAGTTATGCCAAAAACGGGTTTCCGCTTTCGGAAGTAATTGCTTATTACTGGCAGCGAAATGCCGAAATTCTGAAAGATTACCCGGGGTTTCAGGAAATATTTATGCCGGGCGGAAAAACGCCCAAAAAAGGCGAGGTATTTAAAAATCCGTTCCTTGCCAACACGCTTGAGCTGCTTGCTGAAAATGGCCGCGACATTTTTTACCGGGGTGAAATTGCTGAAAAAATTGTGGCTTATATTGAGGAACAAGGCGGTTTTTTAAGCATGCGCGATTTTACGGAACACACCTCGGAGTGGGTGGAGCCCGTCTCAACCAATTACCGCGGCTACGATGTGTGGGAACTGCCACCCAACGGACAGGGAATAGCCGTGCTGCAAATGCTGAATATTCTGGAAAATTACGACATTGCCAGTATGGGATTTGGCAGCCCGGAGTACATGCACCTGTTTATTGAAGCAAAAAAACTGGCGTTTGAAGACCGCGCCAAATTTTATTCCGATCCCGATTTTAACGAACAGCCCATAGATGAACTCATTTCGAAAGAATATGCAAAACAACGCGCCGAATTAATTGATATGGAGCGGGCAGCCCGCGACTATCCTGCCGGCGAACTGGAACAGGGAAATACCATTTACCTCACCACTGCCGACAAGGACGGGAACATGGTTTCGCTGATTCAGAGCAATTACCGCGGAATGGGTTCGGGAATGACTCCCGGAAAACTGGGGTTTATTTTGCAGGATCGGGGTGAAATGTTTTCGCTGGAAGAAGGCCACATGAATGTGTACGAACCAAACAAGCGTCCGTTCCATACCATTATTCCGGCTTTTATTACCAAAGACGGCGAACCGTATATCAGTTTTGGATTGATGGGCGGTTCCATGCAGCCACAGGGGCACACACAAATTGTTTGCAACATTGTTGATTTTGGTATGAACCTGCAGGAGGCGGGCGATGCACCACGCATCCGGCACGGAGGATCGAGTCAGCCAACCGACGAAAAAATGACCGACGGAGGAACGGTTTATCTTGAAAACGGATTTGATTACGAAACCATCAGGGCCCTGATGATGAAGGGACATACCATTCAGTTTTCGCACGGTGCTTACGGCGGATACCAGGCTATTATGTGGGACAAAGAAAATAAGGTTTATTACGGCGCTTCCGAATCGCGCAAAGACGGCCAGGCAGCGGGGTACTGAGGAAAATTAACAATAGGCAAAAAGCAACAGGCAATTGAGCCGCTGCTTAATTGATTTTTTTTTCGTTTTTTTAAGAAAGTGAATAATCCGTACTCCGTGTTACCGGAAGAACTTCTTAAATTCATGGTAATCTTTTACAACTTTCACATTTCGTGGCAATTTCGGGTTGTGTGAATGAATTTGCCAACCCGTAATGAAAACCTTTTGATTCTGAAACAGTTCCTTAACTGATTCAAGATAACTTTCCAAATCTTCTTTTGTTATGGAGTTGATAAAAGCAGTAAAAACAAAATCGATACGAACCTGCTCCTGGATTTTGCTTAAATCTTCCTCCGGAACAAACTGTCCGAGATAAATTACCCGGTAGCCCATTTTATGAGCCAGATAAGAATAGAAAAGCAGGCTCATTTCATGCATTTCTTTTTCAGGAAGGAAAAAGAGAATGGTCTCCTGCCGTGAATGCACAATCCCCAGTTTATCGATTTCCGCAATTAACTTTTGGCGGAATATATTTGAAACATAGTGTTCCTGTGCCGGAAAAACAGAACCCACCTGCCAGTATGTACCGATACGTACAAAAAAGTTGAAAAATACTTTGGTTACGGCTTCTTCCAGCCCCATTCGGTTGATTATTTCAGTGGCAAGCCGGTAAAAACTTATGTTGTCGAAATTAACCATGTAAAGAATCAACTGCTCTATATAATCCGATTCTGTGTTGTTTTCGGATGTAAGATTCAATATGGTTTCTGAAATTTTTTTATCATCCCACTTCGATACTTTCGAAATTTTATAACCGTTTCTGACAAGCATCGAAATGTTTAACATTCGTTTCAGATCTTCATCGGTGTAATAACGAATATTCGTTTCCGTACGCTGTGGCACCAAAAGATTGTAACGTTTTTCCCATATACGAATGGTGTGCGCCTTAACACCTGAAAGTACTTCCAAATCTTTAATTGAATAACCCTGTTCTTTCACTTTAATCTATTTTATTTAATATTTTACAATTCAGATATCCATTAAGGATACGAAGAAAATTTTTCAAATATTTTGCTAATTAGAACACAACCACCGGCAGTTTGTTTAAAGTTAAAATTAAAAATTTTAAACAAATATAAAATTCTCCCAAAATCAAACCTGGAAATTTCAAAACTATTCTAAAAATTTCTTGTTCAAATAAACAGGAGTCTAAATGAATATTTAATTCATCGCACATAAAAAAATTTGCAAAAATGAGTAAGAAAAATATTTTCATAATCGGATTCAACGAGTTCAACGAGAATGAACTAAATACAATAAAAGGGGCCGAAAATTACAATTTTATCCCTCTTATTACGGAAGAACAAATTAAATCGGAAGAAAAACCCAATCTGCAGAATTCATTAAATAAAGCACGCACCAAACTGAATAATTTTAAAGACCCGATTGACGGATTAATTACTTTTTTCGATTTCCCGTTTACCCTGATAACTTTTAGGCTGGTTGAAGAATATGATCTGAATGGTCCTTCGCTGAAAAGTGGAATAAAGTGCGAACACAAATACTGGAGCCGCCGGCTTCAGCAGGAAGTTATGCCTGAAAACATACCAAATTTTACAGCCGTTAATCCTTTTAAAAATAATAAATTAGAAGACATTGAACTGAAACCTCCTTTTTGGTTAAAACCGGTAAAATCATACGGTGCTCAACTGGGATTTAAAATATCAGAACAAAAAGATTTGGATGCTGCTTTAAACCAACTGCGTCAAAACATAAACTATTTTGCCGATCCGTTTAACTACATTCTGTCGTTTATTGATTTGCCTGAAGAAATAAGTCATATCGACGGCAATTACTGCATTGCCGAGGAGCTTATTGGAGGCCATCAGTGTACCTTGTCGGGGTATGTGCACAATAATAAGGCGCATGCCTACGGTGTTGTAGACTCAGTCAATTATCCAAATACCCATTCATTTTTTTATTACCTGCTTCCAAGTGAACTGCCGGAAGATGTGCAGAAACGAATGGCTGAAATTGGAAAAAAAGTAATGGAATACATTGGTTTTAACAATTCCACATTTAATATTGAATTTTATTACAACGAAGAAAACGATGAAATCAAACTGCTGGAAATAAATCCGCGAATGTCGCAGTCGCACAGCGATTTGTATGCCAAGGTAACCGGTCATTCAAATCACCAGGTATTGGTGGATTTGGCACAGGGAAAAGTTCCGGATTTTAAACACGAAAAAGGCCCTTTTAATTACGCCGCAAAATTTCATCACAGGCATTTTCACGATGGAATTGTAAAACATTTCCCGGATGAAAAAGAGCTGGAAAAAATAAAAAAGGAATATCCGTACACCTATGTGATTCCACATGTAAAAACGGGAGAAAGGCTTTCCGACATTCCCTACCAGGACAGTTACAGTTACCGCGATGTAATCATTTATACCGGGGCCGGCAGTAAAAAAGAACTGATGAAAAAATACCAGGACATTCTGGATAAAATGGATATTCAGATTGAAAAAATAAACAACCATGAAGTACACTGATGATTTACCGCGCAAAATAAAGGAGATTGAAAATACCTGGATTCCGATGTCGGATGGCACAAAACTGGCAGCCCGCATCTGGATGCCGAAAGATGCTGAAGCAAATCCTGTTCCGGCAATTCTGGAGTACATTCCTTACCGAAAAAGGGATTACAAAAGAATTCGCGATGAGATGAACCACGGCTATTTTGCAGGCCATGGCTACGCAGGTGTTCGTGTAGACATCCGCGGAAGTGGAACCTCAGAAGGTATTTTAACCGATGAATACCTTGAAGAGGAACTGCGGGATGGCGAAGAAATTATCAAATGGCTGGCCGATCAACCCTGGTGCAATGGAAATGTAGGTATGATTGGAATTTCGTGGGGTGGTTTTAACGGATTGCAAATTGCTGCACGCCGCCCCGAGGCGCTGAAAGCCATTATTACGGTTTGTTCAACCGACGACCGGTATGCCGATGATGTGCATTACATGGGAGGCTGCCTGCTGGGCGACAACCTCTCGTGGGCTTCAATAATGTTCAGCAAAAACAGTCTGCCACCCGATCCGGAAATTGTGGGAAACAAATGGAAAGAGATGTGGCTCAATCGTTTGGAGCACAGTGGACTCTGGTTGCAAAAATGGCTCAAACACCAAACCAGGGACGATTACTGGAAACATGGTTCGGTAAATGAAAATTACGACGATATTCAGTGTGCGGTTATGGCAGTAAGTGGCTGGGCCGACGGATATTCCAACGCGGTTTTTCGAATGCTGAAAAACCTGAAAGTCCCGCGAATGGGCCTGGTTGGTCCGTGGAGCCACCGTTACCCGCACGACGGAGAACCCGGACCGGCAATAGGATTTTTACAGGAAAGCGTTCGCTGGTGGGACCAGTGGTTAAAAGGAAAAGAAACCGGCATCGATAAAGAGCCAATGGTAAAAGCATGGATGCAGGACAGTGTGCTGCCGTTTACCAGTTACGAGGAGCGTCCCGGTTACTGGCTGGGATTGAATGAATGGCCTTCAGAAAAAGTAAAAGAAGAACATTGGTACCTGCATGGCGATAATACATTAAGTATGGGAGAAAACACACGTGAACCCGAAGCCATGTGGGTGAAATCGCCACTTAGTCTTGGAATGTTTGCCGGCAAATGGTGTTCATACAGCGCACCGCCGGATTTACCGGGTGACCAGCGCGATGAAGATGGCGGAGCCCTGGTTTTCAATAGCGGAATTCTTGAAGAAAACCTTGAAATAATCGGAGCCCCCGTAGCAGAGTTTACTGTGTCGGCAGACAAACCCGTAGCTCAAATTGCCGTACGGTTATCAGACATCTACCCCGATGGAAAGGCTACACGGGTTACTTACGGAGTTTTAAATCTCACACATTACAAAGACCACGAATTTCCTGAGAAACTGGTACCAGGTGAAAAATATAAAGTAAAAATTCAGTTGAATGAAATCGGTCATATTTTTCCTGAAGGTCACCGGTTCCGGATTTCAGTTTCATCTTCCTATTTTCCGCTGGCATGGACTCCACCTGAGATGGCAAAAATACTGGTTCACACCGAAGAAAGTCGAATTTCTTTGCCGGTACTGAAAGGAGAAAGCGACCAGAAAGTGTCGTTTGAAGAGCCGCTGGGAGTAAAGCCCCATTCGGTAAAGAAAACGATAAAAGCACCTGATTACAAGTGGAATGTTATCCGCGATTTAATCACCAATGAATCGACTATGGAAATTGTCAAAGAAGAAGATGTTTTCCAACTGGATGATATCGATTTAAAAATCAGGGATTTCAGCATCGAAAGATATTCTGTGTGTGACGATTCACTTGATACAGTTAAGGGAGAAGTTATCTGGGAAAAATCGATGGAACGCGACGACTGGAAAATAAAAACGCGTACCAAAACCAGGCTCACTTCTGATGAAGAAAATTTCTACATTCATGCCACGCTGGATGCTTATGAAGGGGAGTCGCGGATTTTTTCGAAAATCTGGAACGAAACAATTCTGCGCAATCATGTTTAATGACAACCCATAAAAATTAAGGTGTGAAATTCATTCAGGACAGTTTTTCAAATTTTGAATAGGCTTCGTCCCACCCGTGTTGAGACGCAGGTTCGTACGTTTTTACCGGGAAAGAATTTCTTACCACTCTACGAATTTCTTCCAGAGTGGTAACATACCCCATTGCTTTGGCCTGCATCATTATGTTGCCAATGGCAGTAGCTTCGGCAGGACCGGCAACTACCGGAATTCCGGTGGCGTTTGCAGTCATTTGGTTAAGCATTTCGTTATTTGCACCGCCGCCGATTATGTGAAGTTTTTCAATTTTTTTACCTGTTACTGATTCAATCTGCCTGAGCGTGAATTTGTATTTTAAAACCAGGCTGTCGTAAATACAGCGGGCAATTTCGCCTTTTGATTCGGGTACGTACTGGTCTGTATTGCGGCAATATTCGCGGATGGCTTCCGGCATATTTCCCGGATTCAGAAATCCGGAATCATCCGGATTTATCAGGCATTTAAACGGTTCTGCAAGTTGACTTAGTTCAACAATCCCGTTCCAGCTTATTTCTTTCCCGGCATCCCAAATGCGTTTACATTCCTGGATAAGCCACATGCCCATAATATTTTTCAGGAAACGGGTGGTTCCGTCCACTCCGCCTTCGTTGGTAAAATTCATGGCCAGCGTTTCTTCTGTTACGATCGGCTCCGGGCTTTCAATCCCCAGCAACGACCAGGTGCCCGAACTCAGGTAGGCCCAGTTTTCTCCTTCCGCCGGCACGGAAACTACTGCCGAGGCGGTGTCGTGTGATGCCACTGCCACACAGGTAATCTCTGCGCAACCGGTCTGTTCGTCAATCTCGGGCAATGCCAGTCCCAAAACTGTTCCGGGCTGAACAATTTCCTGAGTCAGATTTTCAGGAATTCCGGCCGCTTTAAAAAGTTTTTCTTCCCATTCCGGTTTTCCCGGTTTCAGCATTTGTGAAGTGCTTGCAATGGTGTATTCATTTTTTTTAACACCGGTAAACAAATAGTTTAAAACATCGGGTGTAAAAAGCAAACCATCGGCAATCTGTAACGGCGGATAATTTTCACGAACAGAAGAAAACAACTGAAACAGGGTATTGAACTGCAAAAACTGAATGCCCGATAGCAGGTAAGTTTCGTTTTTTGGCAGAATTTTAAAAAACGCTTCCATGGCATCGTCGGTACGGTGATCGCGGTAGGCAAACGGCAATCCGGCCAATTGGCCGGTTTTGGTTACCAATGAATAATCTACGCCCCAGGTATCGATTCCAAAAGATAAAGGTTGAATCTTATATTCGGCGATGCACTTTTTCAGCCCGGTTTTTAATTCGTCGAACAAACTGAAAATATTCCAGTAAAAATGACCGTGAATTTGCGACATCTGGTTTTTAAACCGATGAATTTCAGTCAATTGCAACTTATCCTTCTCCAAAGTTCCCAAAATGGCCCGCCCGCTCGATGCTCCCAGGTCGAATGCCAAAAAGTAGTTTTTACTCATTATCCGGTTTTTTACAGGCACCAAAATAATATTTTACTGAACAAATTCCTATCCTGCGCTGTCATGAATTAAAATAAAGACAAACAAGTATTGATTTTCTCGAATATTTAACCCAAATTTGTTTAAAACTAAAAAATTACAACTTACTTTTTAAAATCCAACAAATTATGAAAACATTTCTGAGAATTGCACTTCTATCTGTTTTTGCTGTGATGCTTATACAGCCCGCCAACGGACAACGAATTTTAAGGAGTTTGCGTGAAAAAGTAGAGGAACGCGTTGAGAAAAAGGTGGAAGAGAGAGCCGAAAAAAAGGTAGATGAAGCCATCGACAAACAACTGGATAAACTGGAAGAAGCCCTGGAAGACAGTGCAGCTAAGGATCCCGTTAAAACCGATGAAGAACGCCGTCAACGGATGCAGAATATCATGAAAGGTATGGGCATGTCGGGTGAGCCGGTGCCGGTAGCCGACAACTATCGCTTCGATCACATGATTCAAATGCATGTTGAATCATACGATGCCAATGGCAACAAAGAAAGCGATGGCGAATTTATTACACACCTCAGTCCGGATTCAAAAAGTATGGCCTACCAAATGGTTTCGGGCGATATGGGAAATCCCGGACAGGGAATGTTTATTATGGATGCCGAAAACGGCGCTACGATTATTTTAAGCGAGGAAGACGGTAATAAAACAGGCATTATTTACGGGTTGGGCACTTTTTTCGAAACCATGGGTGAAAATGTTGAAGAAGAAGCCGACCTCGATGAAACACCGGAATCGTACCTGGCAAATCCGAATGTAAAAAAAACCGGTCGTACCAAAAATATTGCCGGTTATAAATGTGAAGAATATAAATACAGCGATGAAACTTCGGAATCGAACATCTGGATTACAAAAGACCTGAAATTGAATACCCGCGATTTTTTCAGCACGCTGTTTAAAACCAGCCTGTATTCGCATGGAATTCCGTGGGGATACATGATGGAAGTTACAACCAACGACAAGGGAACCGGTGAAAAATCGTTTATGCAGGTAACAAAAATAGACGATAATTCAAACAAATCATTCTCGATGGCCGATTACGAAATTACAAATCTCGGCTCGTTTAATGTTCCGATGGAAGAAGAAGAAAACACAGAAAATAAAGAATAATCGTGAAACTCAGAATTCTGATACTGTTTTTTATAGTTATGGCAAACAGCAAATCTACAAATGCTCAGTTACGGCTGGGCGTTTTTGCCGATTGCCAGTACTGCGATTGCGATCCTGTGGGAAGCAGGTTTTACAGCAATTCCCCTGAAAAACTTCGTGAATGTATTACCCATTTCAACCGGGAAGAAAACCTGGAATTTGTGGTTGGGCTGGGCGACCTCATCGACCGTGATTTTTCGAGTTTCGACACGCTTCAACCTATTCTCGACCAATCGGTTCACAATATTTACAACATTCCCGGCAACCACGATTTTGAAGTAGAAGAAGAAAAACTTGAAAAAGTACCGGATGCACTCGGGCTGGAAAAATCTTACTACACAATTGAAAAAACCGGCTGGCTTTTTATTTTCCTGAATGGAAATGAAATCACTTTCGATTCTCAAAATCCTGCAATTGTTAAACAGGCCGAAAAAATGCTGGCAGAACTAAAAGCAGCAGAAAAACCAAACAGCAACGATTGGAACGGCGGAATGAGCCGGGAACAAATTACCTGGCTCGACCAGCAATTAAGTGCCGCTCAAGATAAAAACCTGAAAGTTGCGCTGTTTTGCCACTACCCACTCCTGCCGTTTGAGGCACACGCATTATGGAATGCGGAAAAAGTTTTGGAAGTGCTCAAAAAATACGACCACGTAAAACTCTGGCTCAACGGCCACAATCACAAAGGAAACTACACCAAACAACACGGCATTCATTTCCTGACACTTCAGGGCATGGTGGAAACTGAAAATGAAAATGCGTTTTCCATATTCACTTTTTCGGAAGATAAAATCGAGGTTGAAGGTTTTGGCCGTGAGCCTGACCGGCAACTACCCATCCATTAAATACTATTTGCCCAATTTTTATTCATAGCATTGAACAACCGATTGTTGACAATCGCCACAATTGGTGACAATCACCTCAATTTCGGTTGTGCCAAAATTTCGGACAGAAGAAAAATGAAATCCCTTAAATTCAAGGCATTTGGCAGGTTCGCACAATTTTATTCACAAAAAATTTCAACAGATA
The DNA here is from genome assembly GCA_964443035.1 of uncultured Tangfeifania sp. Lineage (GTDB taxonomy): Bacteria > Bacteroidota > Bacteroidia > Bacteroidales > Prolixibacteraceae > Tangfeifania. The sequence continues at coordinate 386 of CAYUBV010000048.1, read as the reverse complement.
AACAGGTGGCACAAAATTGGCCTGTGTGAAAAAACATCGACCGGAATTACTAAAAATCCGGGTTGCCATTAAAAATGCAATCTTATGAATCGGAAAAATAAAAAAGAAGCGTTTTTCACTTATCCGCCTTTTATAACTGAACCTGAATGGGTTCCGGTTGCCAAAAGGATACGTGCCCGTTTCGGAAATAGATTTATAGCAGACAGCCTGCGGGTTATGCTGAAACGGGGATTTCCGCTGTGGTATTTTTTCCCGCGATACGACATCGATATGGAACTGCTGGAAAAAAGCGGGGAAGAAACCGAAAACGACAAGTGGGGAAACATTATTAAAAGGCACAGCTTCATACTATTCGGTTAAAACAAACAAAACAATATTCACAATGA
>CAYUBV010000047.1:0-13980 GCA_964443035.1 uncultured Tangfeifania sp. | reverse complement strand
TTAAAATCGTATTTTCAGCCTAATTTTGAATCTGAAATCTGAAAACCAAATCGTTTAAAAATGAATAAGGTAAAACGTTTTTTGTTAATCCTGCTGGTTGTGCTGATTGCCGGCTATTTGGTCGGTCCAAAACCACCAAACCCAGAACTCAATAAAAACCTGCCTTCACTGCCGGTAAGTTTTTCTGCCATAGAATCTTATATTGAAAACAAGCAGGAAGATGTTACTGTAAAACCGGACAATGAATCCCGCATTATCTGGTTTAATGATTCTGTAAAGGAACGCACGGATTATGCATTGCTTTACCTGCATGGTTTTTCAGCTTCGTGGTACGAAGGTTACCCCGCAAATATGGAATTTTCCCGCCATTTTGGTATGAACGCATACTTCCCGCGGCTGGCTGCTCACGGACTGAAAACTGAAGATCCGTTGATTGACATGACACCCGACCGCTTGTGGGAATCGGCAAAAGAATCGCTGATGCTTGCACGACGGCTGGGTAAAAAAGTCATTATTATGAGCACCTCAACCGGCGGAACACTGGCTTTAAAACTGGCTGCCGATTTTCCGGAATATGTAGATGGTCTGATTCTCTATTCACCCAATATCAGAATTAACAACAATACTGCGTTTATGCTTTCAAAACCGTGGGGATTACAGATTGCCCGTTCGGTTTATGACGGTAAATACCGTGTGACCAATGAAGATTCCACCTCGCAGGACTGCAAATACTGGTATTGCAAATACCGGCTGGAAGCCATTGTTTACCTGCAGCAACTGGTGGATGAAACCATGAAAAAGGAAACCTTTCAGCAGGTTTCTGCGCCTGTTTTTCTTGGCTATTATTACAAGGATGAAAATAACCAGGATGATGTGGTTAAAGTAAGCGCCATGCAGAAAATGTTCAAACAGCTTGGGACGCCTGCTGAATTAAAGGGAAAAGTAGCTTTCCCCGATGCCGGAGACCATGTAATTGGTTGCGAACTAACTTCAGGAGCAGTAGACGAAGTTTTACGCGAAACGCTGGAGTTCGGTGAGGAAATCCTGCGTTTGAAGCCGGTAGAATAAGTTGTCAGGCAAATTTTGAAGACGCCGCCTCGTCGATGTACCAGATAAGTTTGCCGTTTTCGGGCGTAATATAATAGGCCGGCGAAAGTTTGGCGGCCTCGTCGTCGTTCATTATTTCAGATAGTCGCAATGCTTTGTTTTCGCCTGTAACCATAAAGAAAATCCGGCTCGCATTGTTTATCACTTTCCCGGTTAAAGTAATTCGCTGCTGGCCCGTTAACGGATGTTTCGATACTGCGCAAATATGCTCATTATCCAGTAATTCAAGCTGGCCCGGGAAAATGGAAGCTGTGTGGCCGTCATCTCCCATACCCAGTATTATCAAATCGAAAACCGGAATGCCGTCACGAAGATTCAGGTTTTTCACTATTTCTTCTGAATAACGTTTCGCTTCTTCCTCCGGACTGTTTTCTCCTTTTATCCGGTGAATATTTTCAGGTGGAATATCAATTTGTGAAAAAAGAATGTCGTTGGCCATTTTGAAGTTACTGTCTTCATCATTGGGCGGAACACAGCGTTCATCGCCCCACCAAAAGTGAATACGTTCCCACGGAATGGTTTCCTTATGTTTTTCAACCAGCGTTTGGAAAAGCTTTTGGGGCGTGCTGCCACCCGATAGCGCAATGTCAAATCGTGGCCGGGGCGATCCCTGGGTCATTTTAAATACCTGTTTGGCTACCCTTTTTGCAACCTTTTTGGGTTTTGCAAATATTTTTACTTCTGTTGAGGCTGTCATAATTAGCGTTTTAAGTGCCTAAATTTACGAAATAAATTGAATTATCACAGTTCGCAGTAAGTACCATCGTCCGACAGGTTTTTGCAGGGATACCGCCAGCCTTCTTTTTCTATCAGTTTATCTGAACAGTCGGGGCCCCATGTGCCGGACGGGTAGCCGTAAATGGGAATATCCTGATTTTTTTCCCAGGCATTCAGAATGGGCTGTACAAAACTCCAGGCTTCCTCCACTGCATCACCACGCGAATAGAGCGTGGCATCGCCCTGCATCGAATCAAGCAGCAACCTTTCGTAGGCCGAAGGCAAGCGCACCTCTGCCAAATCTGAATAATGAAAATCCATGTTTACCGTCTGGGTTTCAAAACCTGCTCCCGGTGTTTTCATTTTAAATTTCAGAAGAATTCCTTCGTCGGGCTGAATCCGGATAACCAGTTGATTGTATTCGGGGCCCGAATTTCCGTTGTTGTTGAAAAGGTGATGCGGAACCTGCTTGAAATGAATGACAATTTCCGTAACCCGGGCAGGCAGTTTTTTGCCGGTCCGGATATAAAACGGCACGCCGCCCCAGCGCCAGTTGTCGATAAAAAATTTCATGGCCACAAAAGTTTCGGTGCGCGATTCCGGATCAACGCCCTCTTCTTCGCGGTATCCTTTTACTTCTTCACCCTTTATTTTTGAATGCAGGTATTGCCCGCGAAGCACGTATTTCGGAACATCTTCTTCGGCAATTGGCCGCAGCGACTGAAAAACTTTTACAATTTCGTTCCGGATAGCGTCGGCTTCAATAACAACCGGCGGTTCCATTGCAACAAAACCGGCCAGTTGCAGCAGATGGTTTTGAAGCATATCGCGCAACGCACCCGACTGGTCATAATAACCGCCGCGGTTTTCAACTCCCAGGCGTTCGGCAGAAGTAATTTCCACCCATTCAATAAAATTCCGGTTCCACAACGGCTCGAATATTCCGTTGGAAAAGCGGGTGACCAGCATGTTCTGAACACTTTCCTTGCCCAGATAGTGGTCGATGCGATACACCTGCTTTTCATTGAAATAATTGAGTAAGTCAATATTCAGCTTTTTTGCAGATTCGAGGTCGGAACCAAATGGTTTTTCAACAATGAGTCTCCTGAAGTATTTTTCAGATTTGCTCAACCCTGCCTCAGAGAGATTTTTTGCGATTTCTTCGTAAACCGATGGGGGAGTAGACAGGTAAAAAATATAGTTAGATTCAATGTGGTGCTTTTCTCCGAGTGATTCCAAACGATTTCTGAGCTTTTTAAAATCATTCATATCAGAAGGAGATACAGGCTCATAAAAAAGCATTTTTTTGAATGTTTCCACTTTTTTGTCATCGGGAAGAAATTCATCCGCTTTTTTCCTGAAATCTTCATCCGAGAGCTTTGTACGGGATGCACCGAGTACGGCAAATTTTTCGGGCAATAAATTTTTCAGGTATAAATCGTAAAGTGCCGGAATGAGTTTTCGCCTGGTCAGGTCGCCTGAAGCTCCGAAAATAACAAGCACCTGGTTTACTGGTTTCTTCATTTCTGTTTTTTTGTTTTACAACTCAACACAATATACAACCACATTGTTTTCAACTCTGAAATAACTTAAATCAAAATTGAATGTCTGGTCTTTTATCTTTAATTCTCCCTGTAAATTTCCTTCATCTTTTAATTCGAAAGGAAGAATACGGATCTGGCTGCTAAACTGAATATTTTCTTCGGATGAACATTTAAAAATGGCCTCTTTGGCGCTCCAGTAAATAATTTGCACCACCTGTTTATCAGGCAAATTTTCAGTATGAATCAACTCCGCCTGCGAAAGGAAACGTTTTGCTACCGGAGCAATATTTCGGCCTGTATTTTCAACATCTATTCCTGCATTTTCTTCTGAAAGCAAGATAACCGCCAGTTCTGCCGAATGCGAAATGCTGATGTTTTGGGGAGAGCTTTCAAGCTTTGGCCGGCCATTTTTTTCGTAGTCAATTTTTGTATCAGTACCAGTCATTTTCTCCAAAAGCGCCCTTACTGCCAGGTACTCCTTTTTGCGTTTTTCATTTTTTATGTTTTTAAATGCAGCTTTTTCGGAATCTGAAAGCTGAACACCTGAAATAAGGTCTGAACTGGTTTCCGATAATTTCCAGATCCCGATAGTTCCGGCCGGGGCAGTTATTTTTTTCAGAAAAGGCATTACTTCCAGTTTGTGGTTTCAATTATTCGCACAACATCCTTTTCGAGAAAATCGATTACCGGCCGCAGCGAGTCTATGTCAGGCGTAGCCCTGATATAAAACGCCCCCCGCAAAAAATGTTCGGTGCTGTCGGTTAGAAAAAACTGCATGGGCGAAGCGGCGTTTCCCTTAATCCGGTAAACTGTTCCGTAAACTTCTCTTCCCGGATTCATAAAAACCTGTTCCTCGATGGCATCTGCCTTAATTGAATGTTTATAGGCCAGTTCAAAGCTTTCTTCCATAAATTCAGCAAGTAATCCAGGACGGGAATTTTTATCTTTCTGAAGATTGTAGTAAGAAATATGTACCTCGGCATTGTTTTCAGGAAACACAACATTGATCCAGGCATCTTTTTCAGGGTTACGCCTGTCGGGAACAACTTTTGAATATTCAGGTATTTCAAAAGTATACGGTAAATCCCGGGAGAGTGAACGATACTGTTTTTCCGGAAATCCGATTCGGAAAAAACCACGGGGTTTGGGAGTGTGTTTTTCGCTGCAACCCACAAAAACTGCAAATAAAAATACAATAATCAGTGCTTTATTCATGCTGAATTTACATTTCATAGTAAACGCAAAAATAAGCACTTAATTATTAATGGCTGAACTCATCCGGTATATTCACCAAAAAAAATATGAATCAAACAGGTTAGAAGGGAAGATCGTCATCACCGCCCTGATCCTCCGGTTCCGGTTCAGATGCCGCGGTGAAATTGTTCGATTCGCCGGATTGATAACTTTCATTCTGCGACTCTTTGTTGTTTTTGTTCTGATCTTTTGAATCGAGCATTACCATGTTATTTGCAACAACTTCAGTAAAGAATTTTGTTTCACCGTCTTTCTCATATTGCCGGTGTGTAAGCTTTCCTTCGATAAAAAGTTTTGAGCCTTTTTTCACATACTGTTCAACAACTCCTGCAAGTCCTCTCCATAACACAATATTGTGCCATTCAGTAGTTGTAACCCGCTCACCATTTTTGGCCCGGTATGTTTCTGAGGTCGCCATTCTGAATTTTGCAACTTTAACATCCTGGTCAAGATGTTTCACTTCGGGGTCGTTTCCAACATTTCCAACTAAAATTACCTTATTAACTGACATATTTAATTTTTTTTAGGTTGACGAATAAAATTACAAAATCTGTTTTTAAAAGACGCTATTTTATTTGAATTAATTTACAAATTTCCTGTTTCCTGCATAAACTTTTCAACCAAACGGGGCACCGCGTAATTTTCCAGATTTTTCTTTTCAATTTTAATGTAAGTGTTATTTAAACTGCAAAATGAATCGGTTTCCAAATGTATTAGCCTGGCAAAAATTACCTGATGGCTCAAAATGTGTTTTCTGACCGGCGTGATCGTTTTCAGGTTTTTGGAACAACCATTCAGGAAAGAAATGTTTTTTAATTCTGTGATATCCTGCTCCGATAATTCTTCGGATGTTTCAACAAGCGGAAACTGGTAGAGATTTTTCCAGATATCGTTTCCCAACCGTTTTTCCAGGTAGATGAATTCGCCGTTTTCAATCAGAAAATAATAAAAATACCGCTTGCGTTGCCGGGCTTTCTTCTCCTTAACGGGAAGTTGGTCAATCATTTTATGACGGTACGCAAAGCATGAATCAAAAACAGGGCATTTTGAGCAGATGGGTTTTGGAGTGCATTGCAACGCTCCGAATTCCATCATGGCCTGGTTATGAAATCCCGGGTTGTCAGCAGGAATAAGTTCATTTGCGAGGTTATAGAATTCTTTTTTTCCTTTTGTTGAATCAACAGGAGTTTCCATTCCAAAATAACGCGACAATACCCTGTAAACATTACCGTCGAGGGCAGGGTAGGGCAGATTGAATGCAAAAGAAGCGATAGCTGCTGCTGTATACGGACCGATTCCTTTTAACTGAAGAATGGCTTTATGCGTATCAGGAAATTTACCTCCCAACTCATTTTGAATGTATCTGGCAGTTAAATGAAGATTTCTTGCCCGCGAATAATATCCAAGCCCCTGCCAGTTTTTCAAAACATCATCTTCGCCGGATTCGGCCAGTTTCTTAACAGTTGGGAAACATTCAACGAAGCGGTAATAATAGGCTAATCCCTGGTCGACCCGTGTTTGTTGCAGAATGATTTCCGATATCCAGATTTTGTACGGATCGGTTGTTTCCCGCCACGGAAGTTCTCGTTTATTTTTGGTGTACCAGCGATGAATTTGTGCTACAAAATGACTCATTTATGCTAATCGATTCATATTCTTTTGGTAAATGCAAAAATAAATTAATAAAAATGCTTTCTGGTTTTTAAATTATTTTTATTTTTGCACACCAGTTAAAAGCATTTAATTTATTGAAAACTAAATATTTTAAGAGATGACAAAGGCAGATATTGTAAATGAGATTTCAAAAGACACAGGAATTGAAAAAGTAACTGTTCAGAAAACAGTTGAAGCTTTCATGGAAACCGTAAAAGATTCATTGGAAGATGGTAAAAATGTATACCTTAGAGGTTTCGGAAGTTTTATAGTAAAGCAAAGAGCTGAAAAAACAGCCCGTAATATTTCAAAAAACACCACCATCATTATCCCGGCACATAACATTCCCTCTTTTAAACCGGCAAAAACATTTGTATCGAAAGTTAAGAATAACGTAAAATAAAAAAGTTATGCCAAGCGGAAAAAAGAGAAAAAGACATAAGATGGCGACGCATAAACGCAAAAAAAGATTGCGTAAAAATCGTCATAAAAAGAGAAAATAATTTTCAAATTATTTGTTAAATAAACAGATTAAACCTAAGGCAATTGTCTTAGGTTTAATCTGTTGTATAGTATAAAATACATATTTAACAATATTAAAATTTAGGTTGTGAGTAGTGATTTAATTATAGATGTCACTCCATCCGAAATTGTTATAGCATTACAGGAAAATAAGAAACTTGTTGAATTAACCAGGGAGAGGAGCGGAGCAAAATTTGCTGTTGGCGATATTTACCTCGGAAAGGTAAAAAAAATAATGCCCAGTTTAAATGCCGCCTTCATTGATGTAGGATACGAAAAAGACGCTTTTTTACATTACCTGGACATGGGGCCGCAATTCTCCACCCTTAATAAATTTTTAAGGATAGTTTCTTCCCGGAAAAACAAGGTTACCTCTATTTCCAGGATTCACTCGAACCCCGACATTAACAAGGAGGGTAGGATTACCGAAATACTTAAAGTTGGTCAGAAAATTCTTGTGCAGGTTGCCAAGGAACCTATTTCTACCAAAGGGCCACGATTGACTTCTGAAATTTCAATCGCCGGCAGGTATATGGTTTTAATGCCTTTCAGTGAAAAAGTTTCTGTTTCACAAAAATTAAAAACAAACGAAGAAAAAAGCCGGTTAAAAAAACTGATTCAAAGCATTAAACCCCGCAAATACGGTGTAATCGTTCGCACGGCTGCCGAAGGAAAAAAGGTGGCTGATTTGGACCAGGAGTTGCGGCGGCTTGTTGACAAATGGGAAACAACATTTCATAAATTAAAACGTGCACCCGCACCTTCGCTTATCATTGGCGAAATTGACCGGGCAACCGCATTGCTGCGCGACATTTACCATCCCAACTTCAACAGCATTATTGTAAACGATCAGTCGGTTTGCAACGAAATTACCGATTACATCGAATCAATACAGCCGGATAAAAAAAGAATTGTAAAACTTTACAAGGGAAACCGGCCGATTTTCGAACATTACGGCATCGAAAAACAAATTAAAGCTTCGTTTGGAAAAACCGTTTCATTTAAAACCGGTGCATATTTAATTGTGGAACACACGGAAGCTTTTCACGTAATTGATGTGAACAGCGGAAACAGGGCAAAATCGGGAGGCGACCAGGAAACCAATGCCCTGGAAGTTAACCTTGCTGCCTGTAATGAAGTAGCCCGGCAATTACGGTTGAGAGACATGGGAGGAATCATCGTTATCGATTTTATCGATATGCATGTGGCAGCAAACCGCCAAAAGGTTTACGAGCACATGAAAGATGTGATGGCAGATGACAGAACAAAACACAATATTCTGCCGTTGAGCAAGTTTTGCCTGATGCAAATAACCAGGCAACGCGTACGTCCGGAAGAGATCATCGAAACAGAAGAAAAGTGCCCCACTTGCAAAGGCACCGGCAAAATCACGCCCACTGTTTTGTTTGTTGATGAACTGGACAATAAAGTGAGGTACATTTTAAAAGATCTGAACAAAAAACGACTTCATGTAAAGGTGCATCCTTACATTGCCGCCTACCTTACCAAAGGTTTAAAAAGTTACCGTAATCAGTGGTTTTTTAAATTTTTCAAGTGGGTGAGAATAGAGTCGAACAGTTCCTATTCTTTTTTGGAGTACCATTTTTTTGATGAGAATTCAGAAGAAATTATATTGTAAAAACCGGATTTTAAATCCGGTTTTTTTTATGGTTTTTTTGCAAAACATACCTAAACAGCCAATTTTTGATAACATTAAGTAAACGAAACATTAAAAAGTGATGGTTGTTATATTGAAATATTTACATTTGTACATGTTTTATTTTAACAGAAAATTTTATTGAAGGGTATGAAAAAACTGACACTGATACTGACATTTTACCTGATTGCATTTGTTGCCGGGGCACAAATTATTGAACCGATTAAATGGTCGTTCGATTCGGAACAGGATGGAAAAGAGGTGAAACTGATGTTTAAGGCAACGATGGATGAAGGCTGGCATTTGTATGATACCTCACTTCCGGAAGGAGGACCGATTCCTACTTCAATCGTCTACAATGATTCAACAAAATTTGAATTTGCAGGTGAACTGCAAAAAAGTCCCTTGCCCGAAGAGCATTACGATCCTACGTTTATGATGGATTTGCGCTATTTTAGCAACGAAGCCACATTGACTCAAAAAATAAGGTTGAAAACCGATGAAAGAGTAGAAATAAGCGGTTATGTTTTGTTTATGGGATGCGACGATGAAAGTTGTTTGCCACCCAATGAAGCTGAATTTTCATTCACATTTAACAGCGATGGTCAGCCGCAAACCGCGGAAACAACCGCGGAAACAACCGAGGTAACAGAAGGGGAAGGGACTACGTCAGGCTCTGCCGGCGGGCAATCATTATGGTTGTTTATACTCATTTCGGCACTGGCGGGGCTGGCAGCCATTTTAACTCCCTGCGTTTTTCCGATGATTCCGATGACGGTATCCTTTTTTATGCGGGGCAGTGATGACCGAGGAAAAGCCATCCGCAACGGTTTGTTTTTCGGATTTTCAATAGTGTTGATTTTTACACTTCTCGGAGCACTCTTTTCAGTGGGTATTTTCGGACCAAATGTGGGAAATATTCTTAGCACACACTGGATTCCAAACCTGTTGTTTTTTCTGTTGTTCCTGATTTTTGCCATTTCATTTTTCGGAGCTTTCGAAATAGTTTTACCCAACAGCCTGGTAAATAAAACCGATTCAAAAGCAGAAAAAGGCGGTTTTGTCGGTGCTTTTTTTATGGCACTGACAACTGTGATTGTTTCATTTTCGTGCACCGGTCCTTTTATCGGGGCGCTTATTATTGAAGCCGTTCAGGATGGCGGAATGCGCCCGCTCATCGGAATGTTTGCCTTCGGACTGGCGTTCGCCGCACCGTTTACATTACTGGCTATTTTCCCGTCGGCGCTCAACAAGTTGCCAAAATCAGGCGGCTGGCTGAATGCGATAAAAGTTGTTTTTGCATTTATTTTGCTGGCATTTGGACTGAAATTTCTCAGCAACATCGACCAGGTTTACGGGTTCGGAATTTTAAACCGTGAAATTTACCTTTCAATATGGATTGTTGTATTTTTTCTTTTGGGAATGTATTTCCTCGGGAAAATCAAATTTTCGCACGACAGCGATCTGCCCTATGTAAGTGTAGGAAGGTTGTTTTTGGCAATTGTTACTTTCAGTTTTGTAGTTTACCTGTTTACCGGATTGCTTGGTTCGCCGCTGACTTCAATTTCAGCATTGCTTCCACCACAAAGTAGCAACCAGGTGTATTATTCAGGCCAGGCGGGTTCCGGCGGACAAACTGTTCCTGATGAACTTTGCGGGCCTGCAAAATATGCCGATAAATTGCATTTGCCTCACGGTTTGAGTGGCTACTTCGATTATGAACAGGGACTTGCCTGTGCCGAAGAGCAAAATAAACCGGCATTTGTGGTATTTAAAGGACATGCATGTGCCAACTGTAAAAAAATGGAAAACACGGTGTGGGCAGATTCTGAAGCATTGCGTTTGCTTTCAGAAGAATATGTAATTATTGCCCTTTATACCGATGATCGCACAAAGTTGCCCGAAGATGAATGGGTGATTTCTACTGAAGACGGTAAAGTGAAAAAAACACTGGGCAAGAAAAACCTTGATTTACAGATTTCGGAATATCAAACCAACAGTATACCGTTTCATGTAATTATTGAACCCGACGGAACAAAACACCGGCTGGGTGTAACATTTCAAGACGAAGAATTTTTAGCCTTTCTGAGAAAAGGAGTTGAATAATTTATTTATCAGTAAAATAGAGCCCCGGGAATAATTTCCGGGGTTTTTTGTGATCATTTTTTAACATTCTCTAAGAAGTTGTGCCGGTTGAATTAAATATCTTTAATTGATTTTTTTCTAAAAAAATAAGAAAATGGATACATCAAACTGGCTGTTCTGGAACGTAGATACCCAAATTGATTTTGTTTATCCCCGCGGAAAACTCTATGTTCAGGATGCTGAAAATCTCAGGCCGCAATGGAAAAAACTCACCCGGCTGGCCGGTCAAAAGGATATCAGGGTTGTTAATACAGCAGATTATCACTTTCCCAATTCCGCAGAACTGGATGCTAACCCCGATTTTGTAAATACATTTCCAGAGCATTGCATGGCAAACACCCGGGGTGCCGATTTTATCAAAGAAACTGACCCGGACGATCCGGTAATATTCGACTGGGATAAAAAATACCTCATAACTTCTGATTTTTTTGAGCGGGGCAAACACCGCAATTTCATTATTAGAAAAGATGCGTTCGATGTGTTTTCAGGTAATCCGGCTACCGAGATTATTCTGAAAAATATAAAACCCGAAACGGTTGTTGTTTACGGCGTTACCACCAATGTTTGTGTGGATGCTGCTGTTAAAGGGTTAAACCGGAAAGTGAAAAATGTGTATGTGGTGAAAGATGCCATCAAGGAATTACCCAATCTCCCGCTTCCGTTCATCGACTGGGAGAAAAAAGGTGTGCAACTGATTCAGGTAAAAGAGCTGGAAAAAATGTTAAGCTGAATTTACCCTTTTTGTTTTTTTTCTTCAATGTAAAGCTGTTCTAGTAAATCGCTTCTTTTTATTGTTTTTCGTAACCATTGCAGCTTGATTTTAGCTTTCTCTTCGGAAGTAAGTTTCCACTGAATTTCCGGGTTTTTGTGCAGTTTATTCGTAAGGTGATGTAAAATAATGGCTGCTGAAACCGAAATATTGAAACTTTCGGTAAATCCAAACATGGGGATTTTTACAAATTCATCGGCTTCATTCATAATCGTTTCCGAAATCCCCGGAAGTTCAGACCCAAAAATAAAAGCAGCTTTTCCTTTTTCAGTGTCAAAATCATCCAAAAGGGTATCATTGGTATGGGGTGAAGTGGCAACAATTCGAAATCCCTCTTTTTTTAGTGTTCGAATGGCTTCCAGGCTGTTGTTTTGGCCTTCGGTGAATTTTCTTATCGACAACCATTTTGAAGCCCCGAGTGAAACTTCGTTGTTTACGGTAAAAGCATTACGGTTTTCAATTACATTCACATTCTGAATTCCGAAACAATCGCAGGTACGCAACACCGCGCTTGCATTTTGCGATTGGTAAATGTCTTCCAGAACCACTGTAAAATAAGAAGTTCGATGTTCCAGTATTTTTTCGAAAAGGTTTAAACGTTTAGGGGTTACAAACGTTGAAAGGTATTCGATAAGCTCTTTTTGCATGAGTGATTACATTCAGTTTTTGCAAACAAAAAGGGAAGCAAACTGCTTCCCTTTAAATTCATTTTGTGCTGCTCCGTTACGATACAGAGTCAGCCAAATCTGCACCAGCTTTAAACTTCACTACTTTTTTAGCTGGGATGGTGATTTCTTTACCGGTTTGTGGATTTCTGCCTGTTCTGGCTCCACGTTCAGTCACTGAAAAAGTACCAAAACCGATTAATGCAACCCTGTCACCGCCTTTTAAAGCGTCAGTTGTTGCACCAATAAAAGAATCGAGAGCTTTTTTTGCGTCAGCTTTTGTCAGGCCAGCTCCTTCGGCCATTGCATCAATTAATTGTGCCTTGTTCATAAGTTAAAAATTTTAATAAATAACTAAATTGTTGAAATATAACATTTTAAAATAAAAATGATTCCATATTTACTCTGCAATTTTTGAGTTGCTATTTTTCAAACAACCAGTAAAATCAACAGTTTCAGAGAACTCTTTTAAGTTTTAGCTAAATTCAGAAATAAGTTTCAAAAAAACAACCCTAAACCCCTTTTTTTTTCAGCATTACAGCATTTTTTTTATTCGAAGTGTTTTTTTGGTTGAAAAAAAATTCTACTTTTGTCGCCCTTGGAGAGATGGCAGAGTGGTCGAATGCGGCGGTCTTGAAAACCGTTGAACCGCAAGGTTCCGGGGGTTCGAATCCCTCTCTCTCCGCTACAAAAATCCATCAGTTTTTCTGGTGGGTTTTTTATTTGAAAGATTGTTGATAACTTTTCGGAACAGCATTGCGCCGGGTGGTGCAAAAGCAGCTTCAAAAAGTTTTAGGTATTTCGAATGAATTACTATATTTGCAATCGCATTGAAACACGGGTGTAGCTCAGTTGGCAGAGCACTGGTCTCCAAAACCAGGTGTCGGGAGTTCGAGTCTCTCCTCCCGTGCGTGAAAAGCTGCAGAAATGCAGCTTTTCTTATTTTCAACAGCCTGTATTCATTTTCTTTTTGAAAATATTAATCATGGAAACCGAGCTTTTTATTCCCTGTTTTATCGATCAGTTTTATCCTGAAACTGCGCAAAATACGGTTAAAGTACTGGAAATGGCCGGGTGTTCGGTAATTTATAACCCGGAACAAACCTGCTGCGGTCAGCCGGCTTTTAACAGCGGTTACCGGAAAGAGGCCCGGATTGTAGCCGAAAAGTTTCTTTATGATTTCTCGGGAGAAAAATTCATTGTCTCCCCATCTGCTTCCTGCACCGGTTTTGTAAAGAATTATTACCAAAAACTGTTTGAAAGTGATTTACCATTGCTGGAGCGATCTCAAATCATTTCCGAAAGGATATACGAGCTCTCCGATTTCCTGGTAAACAAACTTCAGATTACCGATTTTAAAGCCAAATTTCCACATAAGGTAACATTTCACGATTCCTGCGCCGGATTACGCGAATACGGAATTAAAAGTGAACCGAGAAAATTACTGGAAAATGTAAAAGGACTCGAAATGCTGGAAATGAAAAATACCGATACCTGCTGCGGATTTGGAGGAACTTTTGCCGCGAAATTTCATTACATTTCAACTGCAATGACCGAACAGAAAGTGGAAAATGCACTAAAAACCGGTGCGGAATACATTGTGTCAACCGAGGCTTCCTGCCTGATGAACATTGAAAGTTATATTAAAAAACAAAAACTGCCCATTAAAACCATTCATCTCGCTGATGTGCTGGCATCTGGAAAGTGAGGCTGGTTGCTGGGTGCTGGTTGCTGGTTTTTGCCAACTTCCCGCTTCCTCCATCGGTCATCTGTCATTGGGAAAAACGCCTGAACATGCCTGCTGCGCTATTCCGTCTTCGCGCTTCGTGCTTCCAACTTCCCGCTTCTTCCTTCCGTCACCGGTCATCGATCATCCGTCTATTGGAAAGCCTCCTGAACATGCCTGCTGCGCTATTCCGTCTTCGCGCTTCGTGCTTCCAACTTCCC
>CAYUBV010000046.1:0-14038 GCA_964443035.1 uncultured Tangfeifania sp. | reverse complement strand
GGGTTTTGATGTTCCCGGAAATAATTTTCATTAAAGCCGGATCATTCATTTGGAGGACTCCCCTGTTGTTCTGTCCGTGAACCAAAAATACCAGCAGGAGGAGAAACGGAGCAATAATAATTTTTTTCATAAGAATTGTTTTCATACAAGATACAAAAAAAAACAGGGAATCAATTTCTGAATACCACTTCGATACAATTGTTGAAAAACACCGCAAATCTTTTTTGCTAAATCATTGCATGCCAACTCAGAACCAGCTATTTTTATTGTAAAATAAATCAACCGTGCAGGATGACCAGAAATTAAACAGGAATTCATCAGGGAAATAAATACTACAGAAGGTGAACGGTACATTCCGGGTGGCGTGTCGATTTCGCTGTAATTTTTAATTTCAGCAAGTTGTTGTATTTTGCATGAACGATGGATAGAATATTATTACGTTGGTGTTCATTCGAGAGAACAAGTCCGAATTGACATAGAAGTTACCAGAAACATAAAGCATATAAGAAAAATGAAACCCGGGAAAAATGATATAAAGGCAGAGGTTAAATTTGAAATTGACGAACTGGAACTGTTGCAAGAAAATACTTGGCAGATGGCTGAGTCTTTCGGGTTGGATAGGCGTATTGCAAACATGACGGGAAAGAGAGAAGTTGGTTTTTATAGTTGGGATTTAGACTGTTTGGAATGTGTAGTTTCAGATTTACAACAATCCCCAAAAGATAAAGAAATAGCAGATAGGATTGCCAGGAAGATAGAAAAATGCTATAGTTCAATTAAAGGGAAACAAAAATGATTGATAGTATAATTGAAATTTCAAAAACAGGACTAAGAAGCATATTTACTGTGAAAAAATATGACACAGAAATTTTAGATGAAGATTTAAATAGAATATTATTTATTAGAAATTTTATAGAGGAAAGTTTATTGTTTGTACAGGAGGCCTATACAGAAGTAAATGCAGAAGAATATTTCAATGAATTAAAAAAATATGCTCTTGAATTATTTTTGATACAGTGTGAAGAAGCGATACCTGATGAAGAAAAAAACAGTGAAGGTTTTAGTCTTGAAATTCATCAACAAGAAGATAAAGATTATTTTAATTACATTTATGACAATCTGAAATATCCTGAATAAGGAAGAATTTATACGAATCGATGATAAAAAAGAAAAAAATGCTAATAAAATACCTATTTCAGATTGGGTCGGTGCGGTTAGTAACGGCGGATTCTCGCATCGCCGTTCATGTCCTAATGACAGGAACACTCTCCGATATCCGCAACATGTGCTAACCGTCAGCAATTTTAAAAACTTATATTCTAAATCAATGGAAAGAAAAAGAATAAAACAAAAAAATGAAGTTATTGACATTGCTAAAAACATTTGGGCTAAGAGAAATAAATATGTAATACTTGACACTGAAACAACTGGTCTTGGCGACAAGGATGTTATTGTTCAAATTGGTATAATAGATTTAGATGGGAATGTATTATTGGACTCGTTAGTGAAACCAACTAAGAAAAAAAGAATTTCATCAGACGCAACAGCAATTCATGGCATTAAAATGGAAATGCTTGAAAGTCAGCGGACTTTTAAAGATTTACATAAAGAGTTTTTTAATATTATTAAATCCAAAACTGTTCTTATTTATAATGCAGAATATGATGCTAGATTAATTACTCAAACAGCTGACCAAGATGGTGTTAAATTAATAAATATAGATGCTCTTTGTTTAATGAAAGCATATGCAATTTTTGTTGGAGACTGGTCAGATTATCACCAAGATTATACATATCAAAAACTTCCTGCGGGCGACCACTCAGCAATTGGCGACTGTAAAGCAACTTTAAAAATACTAAGAGAAATGGCTGAAACAGAAACAGAAAAATTACCAAAAAAATGGTATCAATTTTAAATAATGAAAAAACCTAAACTCTAATTTTATTCAAAACATAAAAGTATTATACAAGAAATCCCCCGCTGGTCCAAATTTTCAATTTGTCCTTATTGTCCACCTCAATAAATTAAAAGATGGCGATTGCAAATCGCCGATCCCGCTGAACCGGCTGTTGAACAAGCCAAAAAAAAAAGAAACATTAAGAAACACTAATCAGAAAATGAACAATGAAAAAAGATTTCCCGGTAATTGAAACTGACCGTTTTACGCTGAGGCAATTTACAGATGATGATTTGGAAAATGTTTTTGCCGGACTGTCGCATCCTGAGGTAACTCAATACTACGGGGTTCGTTTTGATAGTCTTGAAGCAACCAAAGAACAAATGGACTGGTTTAAAGATTTGGGGATTGCACAGAATTGAAGGGTTTGTGGATTCCGAAAATGAAAAGTGTAAAAAAGCACTGGCCCGGCTGGATTTTAATTACGAAGGAACAATGGTGGATTGCGAAATTAAAAACGAAAGATTTGTGAGCATCGATATTTATGCCCTGATAAACAGATAGGGAAAACTCCCGGATAATTAATCCGGGTTCTGTAAAAATACGTTTTGACTTCCGTCATTTTATAAAATCATGCGGATAATCGGGCTGCCGGTTCTGAAAAGTTAAAACAGACTCTTTTTTAATCACGCCGTCTTCGATATTGATCGCCTTTCGGATTGTAGTATCTTTCATCCAGCTTTTACGGCCGCCCAGAATGGTTTTTAAATAAACAATGAGTGCAGCAGATATTGATCTTGAAGCACTCTCCCAGAGGTAACTCGGCGTATGATCGACAGCATAATAGTCGATGTTACCAATCTTCAGCATTGGATTTTTAAACGTTGTAGGCCTGGCAAAATAGAATCCCATACCTTCATCGCAGCTAACATCAATAATTAAACTTCCAGGTTTTAACGCATCTTTTTCATCTTCTGTGACAAAATTAATCGGATTATCCGTATCCTGATAAATGCCGTTGATAATGATTTCAGATTCACCAATCAGATGGGATAAAGGCCGGACCGCACCATCATGTTCTATGGTTACCATTCTGGCCTCCCCGTCACGACCTTCACGAATTCGCACATAATGAACATCCAGTATTTCTTCACGTACTTCATGGTCGGGCCGTTGGATACAAATTGTAATGTCTCTGAAACCGTGAGCTTTCAGAGCATAAACAGCTCCCCGGCTAACTGCTCCAAAACTAAAAATAATTACTTTTCGCTGGTTGCCGTAATGACCGTCGATGCCCCTCAACTGCAATGCATGGATAACGGCGCAGTAGCCGGCCATTTCATTGTTTTTATAAAATGTATGCCGGCCAACCTGGCCGGTGGGTGACCAGATAAACATGTCTTCGAAAGCAATGAGTGTTAATTTTCGATCGATTGCAGTTTGGGTAATGTCTCCCTGCTGTGCGCAATGCGGATAACCCCAGATAAATCCTCCCTCACGTATCTCCTGCAAATCGGCCAACACCGGTTTGGCAATAATAACGGAACCAATTTCAGTTAATAATTCATGACGTGAAGCGACCCCTCCGGCCTGAGAAACAAAAAAATCATCGCTTATACCAAGAGCAGCACCGTATCCTTTTTCAAAGATTAATTTTTTTCTGATGTTCTCCGGTAAACGTGATAAGTGATCAGGATGAATGGGGATGCGTTTTTCATTTTCTTTTCCTGAAGTTCCAATAACTCCCAGTACTTGATTTTTCATATATTTTTTGCTGTAAATAAATTAATGCCGGCCCGACAATCTGCAATGTTCAATAAGAAATTTTTCGCTGGGGAAATAGAACAATTATTTAAAGCAGCAAAATGGAGTAATGACTGATTGAAATCAAAAATGGTATAAACCGGCTGCAAAGATACTCTATTTTTCTGTATTGTGATATTTCTGGAAATGAATTGATTAGCCACCTCGCGAAGAAATGGGTGAAAAACCTGAAGCACTTTTATAAGCAGGTGGAGTAAATAATGAAGTCTCTGATTTAACGACTAATTATCCCCTGCCGGCTCCAGTTGGCGCAAATTTTCAATTTGTGCCGTTTATGAACCGACTAGCCGGCGATTGCAAATCGCCGATCCTGCTGAATTCACCCATAAAAAAAACCGCTTTGCCAGTGGCAAAACGGTTTTTATATATACTGTGGTTTTTTATCTTATTCTTCCACTTTTGCAAAATCCATGGCAGCATAACGCTTGTACGAGTTGTGGCGCCATTTTGCATTTTCCTCGGCAGCGGCAAACAGTTCGTCGGCCTCTTTCGGGAACGATTTACGCAGTGAAGTGTAGCGCACCTCGCCGTTCAGGAAATCCTGGAACTTGCTCCAGTCGGGCTCTTTCGAATCGAGCTGGAACGGGTTCTTTCCTTCTTTTTCGAGCAGCGGGTTGTACCGGAACAATGACCAGTAACCCGACTGTACCGCTTTTTTCTCCTCTTCCTGTGTTTTTCCCATGCTGGCACGCAGTCCGTGGTTGATGCAGGGCGAGTAAGCGATAATAATCGAAGGTCCGGGATATGCTTCGGCTTCTTTCAGTGCTTTCAGGTACTGGCTCTGGCTGGCGCCCATGGCTACCTGCGCAATGTAAACGTATCCGTAAGTCATGAGCATGGCGCCCAGGTCTTTTTTGCGGATTTTTTTACCCGAAGCGGCAAATTTGGCCACTGCACCTACCGGTGTCGCTTTCGACGACTGACCGCCGGTGTTGGAATACACCTCGGTGTCCATTACCAGTACGTTTACGTCTTCGCCGCTGGCCATTACGTGGTCGAGGCCGCCAAAACCGATGTCGTACGCCCAACCGTCGCCACCAAATACCCAGATGGATTTTTTCACGAGGTATTGTTTCAGGCCGGTAATCTCTTTGGCGTAATCGCTTTTGCTTTTTTCAATTACTTTAAGCACTTTTTCAGAAGCAGTTACCGAACCTTCAGCGTTGTCTTTATTTTCGAGCCACAGGTTGAATGCTTCTTTTTCGGCATCCGAAGCGCCGTTGTTTACGGCGTTGCTCATGATTTGAGCAATGCGGTTGCGCTGGGCAGATACACCTTCGGCAAAACCGAATCCGTACTCGGCGTTGTCTTCGAACAGTGAGTTGGCCCATGCCGGTCCGTGACCTGAATCGCTGTGCTTGCAATAGGGTGTTGCCGGTGCCGAACCTCCGAAAATAGAAGAACAACCGGTGGCATTGGCAACCATCATGCGCTCTCCGTACAACTGCGTAATGAGTTTTACGTAGGGTGTTTCACCGCAACCTGCACAAGCTCCCGAGAATTCGAACAGCGGTTGTGCAAATTGTGAGTTTTTCACCGACTTGGTTTTGTCTACCACTTTTTCTTTCAGCGAAACCTCGTTCACCATGTAAGTCCATTTTTCAATTTCGCCGCGTTGCGTATCGAGCGGTTCCATAATCAGCGCTTTCTGTTTTGCCGGGCATACATCGGCACAGTTGCCGCAACCGGTACAATCGAGCACACTCACCTGGATGCGGTAATTCAACCCGTTAAATATTTTTGAAGGTGCAGCTTTGAGAGTTTCAGTTCCCTCAGGGGTTTTTTCTGCTTCCTCGTCGGTGAGCAGGAACGGGCGGATGCAGGCGTGCGGACAAACGTAGGCACACTGGTTACACTGAATGCAGTTTTCCGGCTGCCACTCAGGCACGTTTACAGCAATTCCGCGTTTTTCATAAGCCGCAGTTCCGGCTTCGAAAGTTCCGTCTTCGGCTCCTACAAATGTTGAAACCGGAAGATCGTCACCTCTTTGCTGGTTAATGGTGTCCACCACTTTTACAATGTATTCCGGGCGGTCGGCAGTTCCGTTGGTATCTTTTGCTTCAATGTTTTTCCACTCTTTCGGAACTTCTACTTTATGAACATTTTGGCCACCGGCGTCAACAGCGGCAAAGTTCATATTCACCACCTGTTCGCCTTTGTTACCGTATGATTTTACGATGGCTTTTTTCATTTCGTCTACCGCCATTTCGTAAGGAATCACTTCGGTAATTTTGAAGAAAGCCGATTGCATGATGGTGTTGGTACGTGTACCGAGACCAATCTCTTCACCCAGTTTGGTTCCGTTGATAATGTAAAATTTAATATCGTTTTCTGCCATGTATTTTTTCATGTGATCCGGCAGTTTTTCTTTGGTTTCTTCCTCATCCCAAATGGAATTCAGCAGGAATGAACCACCTTTTTTCAGGCCTTTCAGCATGTTGTACATGTTGATGTAAGCCGGAACGTGGCAGGCCACAAAATCGGGTGTGGTTACCAGGTAAGTGGAACGGATTTTTTTGTCGCCAAAACGCAGGTGCGAGCAGGTAAAACCACCCGATTTTTTTGAATCGTACTGGAAATAACCCTGGCACGACTTGTCGGTGGCATCCCCGATGATTTTGATGGAGTTTTTGTTTGCACCCACTGTACCGTCGGAACCCAATCCGTAAAATTTCGCCTGGTAAGTTCCTTCCGGTGTCATATCGATTTCTTCTTTCATTGGCAGCGACTTGAACGTTACATCGTCGACAATACCGATGGTGAAATCGTTTTTCGGCTCTTTTTGTTCCAGGTTTTCGTAAACTGCCAAAATCTGCGAGGGAGTGGTGTCTTTTGATCCCAGTCCGTAGCGTCCGCCAACTATAAGCGGCGCATTTTCTTTTCCGTAGAAAATGGTTTTTAAATCCTGGTAAATGGGTTCTCCTGCTGATCCCGGCTCTTTGGCGCGGTCGAGCACAGCAATGCGTTTCACTGATTTGGGAAGCGCCTGCATGAAATATTTTGTTGAGAACGGACGGAAGAGGTGAATGGCAATCATTCCCACTTTTTTACCCTGCGAAGTAAGGTAATCGATGGTTTCGCGGATGGTTTCGGTTGCCGATCCCATGGCAATGATAATGTTTTCAGCTTCCGGATCTCCGTAGTAGTCGAACGGCTGGTAATTGCGGCCGGTAATTTTGCTGACTTCCTTCATGTAGTGGGCTACAATGTCGGGAACCGCATCGTAATATTTGTTGGAAGATTCCTTGGCCTGGAAGAAGATATCCGGGTTTTGGGCCGTGCCGCGGGTTACCGGGTGTTCCGGGTTCAGGGCCCGATTGCGGAATTCCTGCAGGGCTTCCTGGTCTACCAAAGGAGCAATGTCTTCCATCTCGATGGCTTCAATTTTCTGCACTTCGTGCGAAGTACGGAATCCGTCGAAGAAAGCGAGGAACGGAACCCTTGATTTGATGGTTGCCAGGTGGGCAACACCGGCCAGATCCATCTCTTCCTGCACCGAACCGGAAGCAATCATGGCAAATCCGGTCTGGCGGGCAGCGTAAATGTCGCTGTGGTCGCCAAAAATAGAGAGTGCGTGGCCGGCAAGAGCGCGGGCACTTACGTGGAAAACGGTAGGCAATAGTTCACCTGCCATTTTGTACATGTTGGGTATCATCAGCAGCAATCCCTGCGAAGCGGTGTAGGTACTGGTGAGCGCACCCGATTGGGCAGCTCCGTGGACTGCTCCCGATGCGCCGCCTTCACTTTGCATTTCTGCAAGCCGCACCGGGCGGCCAAACATATTCTTTTTGCCAAAAGCTGCCCATTCGTCTACGTATTCGGCCATCGTCGACGAAGGCGTAATTGGGTAGATACAAGCTACCTCGCTAAACATGTAACTCATATACGACGCAGCGTAGTTGCCGTCACATGTGATAAATTTTTTTTGTTTTGCCATTGTATTTCAGTTTTTATTCTAAAAAATTAATATTTCGTTTTAATGTAGCTTTCAGTATAAAAAGCCAAAAAGCCATAGCGGGATTTTTTTCCCCCGGCCCGCTTCAATCATATCCGATGCTGCATAAACTCCACGCCCCGGTTCGGTTTTGTGGCCTCCCACTGCAAAATGGTACTTGTCGTCAATCATAAAATCGGCTTTGTTTGAACTTTTAACAGTATGTTCATAAGCCATCTGATTGTAAAAGAACGTATGCCTTAAATTCAGTTTGTTTGTATTGGTCGGCGCTATGGCGTACAATAAATTTGTGTTGTGCATGTACACTTTGTCCGGTTTTTTCATCTCATCCTCACTATTATTGGAGTACAGCAAATAAATTAACCTCGCATTTTTCAGGTAACGCAGGTAATTCATTACCGTAGCCCGCGATGTTTCAATTGCGGTTGCCAATTTACTCACATTTGGCGAAAATGGCGTTTCTGCGGCTATGATATGCAACAGTTTTCTGAGTTTTGGAAGATATTTTAATTCAATTTGATTGATATAGGGAACATCGATTTCAAGTGCCAGGTTAACCTGTTTCAGCAGTTGGTTGGTGTAAAAGTTCGGATTTTCGATAAAATAGGGAAAGTAGCCGTTTTCGAGGTAATCGTTAAAGTGGGCCAGCGGCCTGACTTTGCTCACAATTTCAGCGGCAATTTTTTCGTGGTTTTTTAAAATTTCTTCAAAAGTATATAACCTGAATTCATGTTTGGTAATATGGTTGAGATACTCTCTGAACGACAACCCCTCGAGGTAGTTTACTTTTGCTTTTCCCTGCAAATCCGGGTTGTCTTCCACAATTCTTAAAACCGGCGAAGAGGAAAAAATAATTTTCAGTCCGGGCACTTCATCGTAACACCGCCGCAATTCTGCCGACCATTCAGGATATTTCTGAATCTGGTCGAGAAGGAGAATTTTACCGCCCCTTTTCGCAAATTCATCGGCAAACGAAATAATGGTTCGTTTGGTAAAATAGAAGTTGTTCAAATTAACATAAAGTACATTTTTATCCTCGGGGTAATTTTCACGCAGGTAATCCAGCAGGAATGTTGTTTTTCCCACTCCGCGGAAGCCTTTGATACATATCAGCCGCTCCGACCAGTCGATGCTTTTTTGCAACTCCCTTTTCAGGGAAGGAAAGTCGCCTTCGAGCAATGTTTTATGTGTATGCTGAAAAAATTCCAAATTTTCAAGTTTTGCACAAAAATAACAGTTTTTATGCTGAATTGTAATGTGCAGATATCAAAATTCAGAAATTTATGTAATTTATATTTAATAAAAATAAAAAAGCAGGTCGGGTTGACCTGCTTTCTAAAAATATATTTTTTGCTTCGATTAGCTGTCGTTCATCGATGCCAGGAATTCGGCAATTGATTTGGAACGCATCAAACGGGTTTTCATAAATTCCATTGCTTCCAGTGAATTCATGTCTCCGAGGTAATTCCGCAGAATCCAGAGTTTGTTGAGCATCTCTTTCGGGATGAGCAGGTCTTCGCGACGGGTGCTCGATGCCGGAATATCCAGTGAAGGGAAAATCCGTTTATTCGACAATTTACGGTCGAGCTGCAGTTCCATGTTACCGGTTCCTTTAAATTCTTCGAAAATCACTTCGTCCATTTTCGAACCGGTTTCAGTAAGTGCAGTTGCAAGTATGGTAAGTGAACCCCCTTCTTCGATGTTACGGGCTGCCCCGAAAAACCGTTTTGGTTTGTGCAGTGCGTTTGCATCCACACCACCCGACAGCACTTTTCCCGATGCAGGCTGAACCGTGTTGTAGGCGCGTGCCAGGCGGGTAATCGAGTCGAGCAGGATAACCACATCGTGGCCGCATTCTACCAGGCGTTTTGCTTTTTCCAGCACAATGTTGGCTACTCTTACGTGTTTATCGGCCGGTTCGTCAAAAGTAGAGGCAATTACTTCGGCTTCCACGCTTCGAGCCATATCGGTTACCTCTTCCGGGCGCTCGTCAACCAGCAGCACAATCATGTAGGTTTCCGGATGGTTGGCTGCAATGGCGTTGGCAATTTCTTTCAGTAAAACTGTTTTACCGGTTTTTGGCTGGGCAACAATTAACCCGCGCTGGCCTTTACCAATTGGCGCAAACATGTCAACTATTCGTGTAGAAATATTGTCGTGCCCGTTTCCGGTAAGTTCAAATTTTTCTTCGGGGAAGAGCGGTGTCAGATGATCGAACGGAACGCGATCCCGAATAAACTGGGGAGTACGTCCGTTTATTTCGACCACTTTTATCAGCGGAAAATATTTTTCGCCTTCTTTTGGCGGGCGGATGGTTCCCTGCACCGTGTCGCCGGTTTTTAACCCGAAAAGTTTGATTTGCGATTGCGAAACATATATGTCATCTGGCGAATTCAGGTAATTGTAGTCCGACGAACGCAAAAAACCGTATCCATCCTGCAAAATTTCCAGAACACCGGTATTTGTCACAATTCCTTCAAATTCAAAATATTTGTTGTTTCCACCCTGGCGTTTTTGTTGCCGTTGGTCGCGCTGAGGTTTCTTCTGATCCTGCTGCTGGTTTTGTTTTTCCTGCGCAGGAGGAGAACTTTGCTTTAAAACAGGTTTTTCCGGCTTGTCTTGTTTTTTTGGTTTGTCCGTTTCCTGTTGCTGCTGTTGCTGCTGTTGTTGCTGCTGTTTGGCAGCCTGAGCAGCTTTTTCTTCCTGCTCTTTCAGTTTTTGTTTGGCGGCCTCTTCAGGGTTTTTAGCCTTTTCAAGATTAAAATTCTGGATGATGGACTTTATCTGATCCTGGCGCGATTGTTTTGTGCCGGGTTCACTTTCATCCTGTTTTTTAAAAGTAGGTTCATTCCGCTTACGTTTCAGTATCGGTTCAACTCTGTCGCGGCGAGGTCTTTTACCTTTTCGCTGGGCTTCTTCGTTCTTACTTTCCTGGTCGTCCGGGCTATCCTGTCTTTTCCGCAAAAATCCTTTTCTGGGTTTATCTTCTTTCCCCTGATCTTTCTGGCTTGACCTTTTTTCATTTTTTTCAGCTTCCTGAACGGCTTGGGTATCTAAAATCTTATAAATAAGATCTTGTTTTTTGTATGATTCAACGCGCCTGATATTTAGCTCTTTGGCTATTTCGCGCAACTCTGGAACGAGCTTTTTGTTTAATTCTAAAATATCGTACATTGGTGTAAAATATAGTTAATATTCTCTTGTCCTGTTAAACTGTTTTTTTGATATTCTATTTGGAACAAATAAAGTGGAGACGAGAATTTTTTGAAATTCGACTGCAAGTATAGTAAATACTTGCTACAAACCAAAAATAAACATCTGTTTTTTTGCTTTTCTCTTCTTTTATAACCTCAAATTTAATGTTTTAGTATTTTCAATGTATTTTTTTTTCAATCGTAAAAGCGGATGCCGGATCTGTTAAAGGACTGTTTCGTACCTCTTATTTACGCTATGCAAACTAAAAAGTTTTCAGTTTTATCAGCAGATGAACCTAATTACAGAAATAAAAAGTCTATGTATTACTATCGTAACAAATAAACTACTAAAATGGTTAATATTTTGAATGGCAATTCATTATAATTTATGTTAAAGACGAATGTTGTATTTTAATTTTAGGCGAACCGCGCTTTCTTCAAGGTAAAAATCTGACTGCGGCCGGAGGAAATTGGCATTCCAGGCCAGAATGATTTCATTACCGGGTTTTAAAATCCACTGAAACCGTGATTGCCAGCCTGCACTTTTGCTGGCATTGTCGTATTGCACAAAGTTGTAGAGTGTTATATCGGGGCTGAAAAGAATATTTGCATTCATCTGGTATATATTTGCTGTAAATTCTCCCTGGGGGAGGGTGACATGGTTTCTGATTATTGTTCCGCCCAAAAATAATGGAACTGCTACTTTCCAGTTTACTTCCATTTCCAGGTCATTCCGGGTTCCGTTGTAAAAATTGCCGAATCCGTAGGATGCTTCTCCCCAAATGGTTCGTGCGCCTTTTGTTTCGAGCCTGAACCTGTGATGCCACCATTCGTATTCTGTTGCCGGGATTATAAATTGTTCAAAAATATTAAAATCGACGGTTAGCATTTCATACTGACTGGAAACTGAATAGCTGATTTCTTCTCCTGATTTAAAGCGAATACCCAACGGTTTTATTCTGAACTCACGGGTTTCGAGTTCGCCGGTTAAAAGATTGGAAATGTGATCGAAACTTCCGCCGGTCTGAATTTGCAGAATTCCCCACTTGTCGGGTCGCGGTCCGATTTCAAATTCCCCGTAGGTTTCTTTGATATTGGTTCGCGGAATAAATCCCATTCCTGCCACAAAATTTTCGCCGATTTGATGGTATCCCAGCCGTGCATTAATAAAATCATTCGGATAAGCTACCTGGCCACCCCACGAGGCATCTTTTCCTTCAATGTTTTCAGTTTTCGATTTCAAACCAAAAAATATAACTGATGCATTTTTATTTCCCTGGAACGTTGAGGTTGAAAGTTTTAAATCGGCGCCGGCCAGCAGGTTTTCTTCATTAAATATAGTATTTCCGCGGGTTCCGACAATTCCTACCGACGACTGTTTCCAAAAATTTCCTGAAACACGTGCCACTGTGAAATTATTCATGCCGGTTTCGCGGTTGTCGTTGATATGCATTACACCAATGTTCCAGTTATTTACCTGCCCGGTAAGTTTTGCTCCCACATTGATGGGAATCGGCGAACCATTTTGATCAAGTCCCATTCTTCGCGAAAAGAAAGGGATGAGTTTTTTGGAGGCAGGGCTGCGATCATCGGCAGCTACTCCAAACTGAAAATAGTTGGCGCCGTCGAGGAAAAAATCCCTTTTCTCCGGAAAATGCAGGTTGAAACGTGTGAGGTTTATCTGGCGATCATCTACCTCAGTTTCTGCAAAATCGGTATTAACGGTGACTGAAGTTTTTAAACCTGGGGTGATTTGATAGAAAAAATCAACGCCACCAGTTAGTTTCGGGTCATTTTTTTCTCCTCTTTTGGTATCCATTCCGGTAACGAGGTAGGGTGAAATATCGAGCCCGATTCCCTGGGTAATGTTTGAAATTCCATCCAGAACCCCCGCATCCGAAACCTGGAACTTATAAGTGTCGAGGTTGGCTTCGGGCCAGTAACTCGATTCCAAATTATCGACAATATGCCGGATAAATTTGATTCCCCACTGATCGTTGTTTTTATCGAACCCGAGCGTTTTAAACGGAATGGCAATTTCGGCTTCCCAGCCCCAGTCGGATATATTGGCTTTGCCTGTCCACAAACCGTCCCACTGTTTATTAAACCCTGCCCCGTTTTCACTTACAATGGCATCGCCGATTGAACCCCGCGGACCAATCTGGAACCAGTAGCCGTTCCGGTTATCATCATACGTATCGAGAATAATTTGAATGCGATCATCTTTTCCAAGGCTCACATCGCGCGCCATTTCTTTGGCTGTTATTTTCTTCGGATCATCCCAGCATTTGAATCCGAAGTAGATAAAATCGGAATCATAAAAAACCAGGAATTGTGTTTTTTTCGAAACCGGTGCTCCTTCGTTTGGCTCGCGCTGGTAGAAATCATCTACCACGAAGGCCTCCTGCCAGACGGCTTCATTCACATATCCGTCAATTTCTGGCGGATGCTCGATTCTGACTGCTTTTATAACGGGCTGTGAAATAGCTGAATTTGATAAAATCAGCAAAATCAAAAAAGAAAAATAAATTCGTCTCAACGGTTCAGGCTTTTATATATGAGGAAGCAAAAGTAATAAAATTTGATTTACCTTTTCCCCACCACACGAATAACAGCGGCTTTCCCCTGGTGAAAAGGGCCTTCATCGAGGGTGATTTCTGTTTCGGAAACGGCGAGTTCAGAAAAGAATCCGAAGTCGCTTCGAAGTTCTTCTTCCGAAAAAAGCATCTCCGCATTTCGCGGCCCGCCTGTGTTGTTTTCTATTTGTTGTTTTGAAAATCCTTCCAGAATGAGTGTTCCTCCGGGTTTTAAAAATGAGGCCAGTTTTTGATGATATTCCTTTCTTTTGAGGGGGTGCATGTGCGCGTAAATCAACACAATGCAATCGAAACTTTCTTCCGGAAAACTTACATTTTCATAGTCTGCAATCCGGTAATCGATGGCAACACCTTTTTCACGGGCCAGGTGTTCGGCTTTATTTTTGGCTACAGAACTCGAATCGAAAGCAGTAACATTCCAATCCTGTCCGGCTGCGTAAACGGCATTTCTTCCTTCGCCTTCAGCCGGAAAAAGAATTTTGCCCGGTTGCAACTTTCCAAGCTGGTTTTTGAAGAATTCGTTGGGTTTTGTGCCGTAAACATATTCATCGGTGGCAAAACGTTCGTTCCA
>CAYUBV010000045.1:7211-14042 GCA_964443035.1 uncultured Tangfeifania sp. | reverse complement strand
ATTTACGTTTAAAATTGATTTTTATGCAAAAAATAAAAGCTGTTTTTCTGTTCCTGCTTCTGTTTGCAGGTATTTCATTGAACTCGTTTTCAGCAGACGATTCCAGACTGCTGCGTTTTCCTGACATCAACGGCGATTTAATCGCGTTTGTTTATGCAGGCGATATCTGGACGGTAAATGCGGATGGCGGCGATGCCCGCAGGCTCACCTCCGACGAAGGGCTTGAACTGTTCCCGAAAATTTCGCCGGATGGCAAATGGATTGCTTTTTCGGGGCAATACGCCGGAAACCGCCAGGTTTTTGTGATGCCCTCAAAAGGCGGTGTTCCCAAACAACTGACTTACTATAACTCAGTGGGAATGATGCCGCCACGCGGAGGATTCGACAATGTTGTGCTCGACTGGACTCCCGACAGCAAACACATTCTTTTCCGCTCGAACCGCACCGAATTTGGCGAACGGAACGGAAAATACTTCACTATAAGTATCGAGGGCGGAATGGAAAAACCGTTGCCCATTGTAAACGGCGGATTTGCTGCATTTTCGCCCGATGCCACAAAGCTGTGTTTTACTCCGGTCGATCGCGAATTCCGTTCATGGAAAAGATACAAAGGCGGCCGCGCCACCGAACTGTGGATTTATGATTTGGAGAACAACACATCGGAGCAGATGACCGATTTTGCCGGCTCCGACCAGTGGCCGGTGTGGGACGGCGAAAACATATTTTTTGCTTCAGACCGTGATTTAAAACTAAACATTTACCGGTACAATACGCAAACCAAAGAAACCGAACAAATCACCGATTTCTCAACCTACGATGCGATTTGGCCCTCGGGGCAGAACGGACAATTGGTTTTTGAAAATGGCGGATTCCTTTACAAAACAAACCTTGAAACCGGCGAAACGGAAAAGATTACGGTAAATATCAATTTCGATCATGAAAACCGTGTCCCCTATTTCAAAAATGTAAAGGACAACATCCATAGTTACGACATCTCTCCCACCGGCAAACGTGCGCTGTTTGATGCACGCGGCGATATTTATTCGGTGCCGGCTGAAAACGGCATGACCGAAAACCTTACTAAAACACAGGGAATCCGGGAAATCTATCCGAGTTGGTCGCCCAACGGAAAATACATTGCTTATTATTCGGATGCTACAGGAGAATATGAAATTTACCTTCTGGAAAATAAAAAAGATGCTGAACCAATAAAAGTTACATCCGGCTCATCTGCATGGAAATACGACAATGAATGGTCGCCCGGCAGCAAATACCTGCTCTATTCAGATCGCACCCTCAACCTGAAACTTTTTGATGTGGATGAACGCGATGAAATCATTGTTACCGGGGCAGCCGACAGCGAAATCAGGGATTATTCATTTTCTCCCGATTCAAAATGGGTGATGTACTCCAAAGAATCGGAAAACGGGCAATCCGCGGTTTGGGTTTACAACATCGAATCAAAAGAAAACCACCAGCTTACCGGCAATACTTTTAACGACTACTCTCCTGTTTTCTCGACCGATGGAAACTACATTTTCTTTTTGTCGAGTCGCGATTTCAACCTTGAATTCTCGAGCTTCGAATTCAATTACGTTTATAACGATGCCACCCGAATTTACGCGATGACATTGAAAAAAGACGGTCCGAAACTTTTTAAAGACAAGAACGATGTTGAGCCTGTAAAAGAGGAAAATTCTCAAAAAGAGGATAAAAAAGAAAATGGCAATGATGAGAAAAAAGAAGATGGCGTTAATGTTGAAATCGATTTTGACGGAATTGAAAACCGCGTAGTGGCTTTACCTCCCAAAGCCGGGAATTACCGGAATTTAAGTCCGGTTGAAGGAGGGTTGCTTTTTATTGGCGGAGGAAAACTGCACAAATATAGCATTGAAGAAGAAAAGAGCGATGAAATTATGGACAAGGTTAGCCAGGTGCTCGTTGCCGCCGATAACAAAACCATGCTGTATCGCTCGGGCAGCGACTTTGGCATTGCTGCTGTAAAACCGGGATTAAAACCAGGCGACGGGAAACTGGACCTCGAAGACATGGAAATGAAAATTGACCCGGTGAAAGAATGGAACCAGATTTTTAACGACGGCTGGCGGATCTATCGTGATTACTTTTATGTGGAAAACCTGCACAATGTAGACTGGAGAGAAGTGAGAGATAATTACGGCAAGCTTGTGCCCTATGTTGGTCACCGTGCCGACCTGGATTACATTCTCAGTGAAATGGTTTCTGAATCAAACGCCGGTCACGCTTATGTGAACTGGGGCGATTTTGAGACCGTTGACCGCGTGGAAGGCGGTTTACCGGGAGCCCGGTTAGAAGAAGATGAAAATGCAGGTCGTTTCCGGATTGCAGAAATATACGACGGTGAAAACTGGAATGACGCACGCCGCTCACCACTAACAGAACAGGGCGTAGATGTAAATGAAGGCGATTACCTAATCAGCATAAACGGAGAAGAAGTTGAAGCCGGAGAAAATCCCTACAATTTCCTGGAAAACCTGGCCGGTGAGTTAACTGAAATTACGGTTTCAGAAAATCCGGATGGCAGCGAAGCACGCACATCGCTGATAAAACCTATGAAAAGCGAGCTGGAAATTAAGTACCTCACCTGGGTAAACGAACGCCGCGAAATGGTGGAAAAACTGTCGGACGGCCGCATCGGGTACATTCATGTTCCCAATACCTCGTTCGAGGGGAACCGTGAATTGTTTCGCGGAATGTATGCCTACCACGAAAAAGACGCACTGATTATAGACGACCGCTACAACGGTGGCGGTTTTATACCGGATGTGATGACCGATTTGCTCGACCGGAAAACGCTGAGCTACTGGCACCGCAGCGGGCTGAACCCGATGAAAACACCAGGTATTGCTCACGACGGTCCCAAGGTGATGCTCATCAACGGTTACTCTTCATCGGGTGGAGATGCGTTCCCGTATTATTTCCGCAAAAAAGAACTGGGTAAACTGATTGGAACCCGCACCTGGGGTGGCCTGGTTGGAATTTCGGGAAATGCTTCGCTGGTTGACGGTGGCAGCATTTCGGTTCCGCGTTTTGGAATTTATAACGAAGAAGGCGAATGGATCATCGAAGGCGTGGGTGTTTATCCCGATATTCGTGTATTCGACAGGCCCGAAGAACTGGCCAAAGGCAACGATCCATCCATTGAAAAAGCAGTGGAGGTTTTGCTGAAAGAACTGAAAGAAAATCCGCCTAAAAAAGTAGAAAGCCCAACCCCGCCCGACCGGTCGGGTTTTATTGAAAAAGATATACGATAGAATTTTGGGATTACGATTTTGAAATTCACCCGGTGACTGCGAGTCACCGGGTGAATATTGGCACAAAAAATGAAATTAATTATAAAATCGTTTGGCTGTTTTATTTGATTTTTTTAATTTTATATCAGCAATGCGTTCTGCATTGCTTGTGTGTTTGGGGGTTAACTAAAGGGTAGCTATTGAGCTGCCCTTTTTCATTTTTAAATGACTACCTTCACCCCGATATAAATAACAGTTTTTAAAACTTTTTAATCAGTTGAATTGTTTTAGAATCAAATTTTTACACAATGAAAAAAACATCGATTACACTCCTTTTTTTATTAACGGTTACCATAGTGTTCGGACAAAAATCATTTCATGATTTTATAGTAAAAGATATTGAAGGAAATACATTTGAACTTTCGTCTTTGAAAGGTAAAAAAGTACTGGTTGTCAATACAGCTTCGAAATGTGGACTTACACCACAGTATGAACAATTGCAAAACCTTTACGAAACTTATGGTGGCGAAGATTTTACAATTATCGGTTTTCCGGCCAATAATTTTGCCAACCAGGAGCCTGGGTCCGAAACTGAAATTGCCGCTTTTTGTGAAAAAAATTACGGGGTTACTTTTCCGATGATGTCGAAAATTTCGGTAAAGGGCGATAATATTCATCCGGTTTACAAATGGCTGACAAACAAGGAGAAAAATGGCAAAATGAACTCAGAAATAGCCTGGAACTTTCAGAAATACCTGATTGATGAAAACGGAAACCTGGTTGATATGGTTGAGCCAAAGGTAAAACCTGATGATTCGAAAATAGTTTCCTGGATAAAAAACTGACTGGGCAGACCGGATTACTCTAATTTCCCGGTTTAATTTGGTTTAATTTATTGATAATTTCTTCCAAATCATTATCATGAGCACTACCTGTGAATTTTTCCGGAACCAGAAAAGTACAGTTTCTGCGTGCAGTTGAGTCCCAGATTTCAGGGGAGTCGTCGATAACTAATACTTCATCATAATTATTCAGCCATTCCTGCTCAACATATTTTTCAAACATTCCGTTAACCACCCGGCAATCTTCGCGCGATAATAATTTTGTATAGTTAATTTCCAGTTTACTGCAAACTCTTTCGGCATAATTTTTTACAGCGGTTGTAAATACGATAATTTCACCGGTTTGCCGGCAAGTGTCCACCAAATCGCGTGCAAAAGGTCTTTCATGTATAATAAGCGGAGGATATTCCAGAAGAATCTTTAAATGCTCCACCTGATAATCTGTACTGTAAATCAGCGTATGATCCAAATCGAGAACAATCAATATTTTTTTACTGCTATCCGGCATCTGATTCAAACTCTTTGATTATTCATAAAACAAAAAGGCAACCTGAAAAGATTGCCCTGAAGTGTTAAATTAGAAAATATTCGTCAGCCAAAATTATTCTTCCTCGAATCTAATAATTTCAACCGGACATTGTTCCGCTGCATCTTTAATGCCTTCTTCATTTTCACTGAAATCGGCATCTTTTTCAACGAAAGCTTCGCCTGCATCATCCAGCCCAAAAACTTCGGGACAAATATCGTTACAAATTCCATCTGCTATGCAGCCTTCTTCAATCCAAACTTTTTTAATAGCCATTTTGACCTCCTTTTTAAAATTTATACTTAAATAATTTACTTAAATTTTGTTATTTCGAATTGGATGTTTAAAGGTAAAAATTAATCATTTAATTCTCAAAATAGTCAGCAGTAATTTTTTAATTTATGAAAGCAAATATCAAATCTTTTATTATCCATTCCGACATGAATTCATTTATTCATCAGCTTTATTCAGCTCAATATCAACAATGATATCAATTTCTTTGCCTACCACCAGTCCACTTGCAAATGACTTGTTCCAGTCAACATTGTAATCGAACCTGTCGATTGATCCGGTAACTTTAAAACCTGCTCGGGTTGCCCCCATCGCATCTACAGTCCCTTTATGTTCCACATCAAATTGTTCGGTTTTTGAAACGCTGCGGATGGATAATACACCATCGAGCGTATAGCCGGGACCTGTGGAATTTTTCTTCAGTTCGCCGGTAAATGTTATTTCAGGATATTCAGCAACACCCAGAAAATCGTCTGAGCGCAGGTGCTCATCCCGGTCAGAATTATCCGTATCAATACTTTTGGCATCAATGGTAACGTTTACTTTGGCTCCGTCAAAATCTTCGCCGTCGGCAAAAACTTCCACATCGTAATCGGTAAATCGTCCGTCTACCTCAGAAATAGCCATGTGCGTTGCCGAAAATTTAATTTTGGTATGTGCTTCATCTTCCACCCATTTTGTTTCCTGCGCAACAATATTTACAGCATACAAGTTGAATACAAATAATAAAATGTACGTTAGTGTTCTCATAACTTTTAATCAATTTTATGTCTTATTAAATATTTTGTCAGAATAAAAATCAATGAATGTGCCACAGCTCTGATTTTTAAGGAAACAACCCATAATTCATTCAAAGCAATGTTTACCAAATGTTTAAGAATAAACAGAATTCAAACAGAATCTTCAATCGATGTGGTTTAATTCCACCTGTTGTGAGATTATTCCACACAATTTCTCAACATCTAAAAGCTGCCAGCCGGTAAATAATTATCAAAAACTAATGTTATTAAAATCCGGTAAATACTCATAAACAAACTGAAAGTCAAACCGGTAAAAAAAAGAACAAAACTCCGTTCTGTTTTTTTTAATGTTGTATAAACAGAAAAATGTTTGGATAAAACCCGCTACCCGAGTTTGGCACAAAATTGTTAGTAAACAAAGCAAGTAATAACCTTTTAAAACAATTTATTATGGCTTTACATTTTGACAAATATGCAAATGAAGGAAATGAATTTGTGAATAAGCTTTCGAAAAAACTGGGTCATCCGGATGAAGTGGGACGAACCGGAATCATTTTACGGGCTGTTCTGCATACGCTGCGCGACAGACTTACCATAAGTGAATCGCTCGATTTACTCGCCCAATTGCCTATGTTTTTGAAAGCAGTTTATGTTGAAAACTGGAAATACAGGGAAAAACCCACACAAATTTCAACGCTCGATGAATTTACAGATGAAGTAAAAAAACATCAGGACCAGTACGGTGAATATGAATTTAGCTGGGAGAAACCGACAAAAGAAATTGTGGCGATTGTGCTGAATGAACTCGGAACATTTGTTACGGAAGGAGAAACCAGGCATATTGTAGCCCAGCTTCCCAAAGACCTGGAAGCGTTTTTCAGTGAAAATTTAACCCGTTAAAATCTAAAAAATAAAATTATGGCATTTAATATCACAACAAAAGCATTTGAGTACGGAGCAAAATTTCCGGAAAAACATACCTGCAAAGGTGATGACCTTTCGCCGCCACTGAGGTGGGACGAAGTGCCCAAAGGTACAACTTCACTGGCGCTTATCCTGGAAGATCCGGATGCACCGGGCGGAACATTTACACATTGGATAGTTTACAATCTGCCGCCGGATTCAGACGGACTGGAAGAGATTATTCCCATCCAGAAAAA
>CAYUBV010000045.1:0-7111 GCA_964443035.1 uncultured Tangfeifania sp. | reverse complement strand
ACTTTAATTTTTTCAATTTTGCCGTCACATCTGGGGCAGTCATTTCCTTCTTCACGGTTGGGAAGCAGGTAATTTCCCGAAAATTTGGAAACATCAGCCTCCTTTTCAATGGCTTTTTTCAATACTTTAACGGTATTCTCATGAAGTGTTTCCCAGGTTTTATCATTCAGTTTATTTGCTTTTTGTTTGGGATGAATTTTCGACTGAAACAATATTTCATCGGCATACACATTCCCGATTCCTGAAACAGTTGACTGGTCCATCAGCGCAGATTTCACCATAGAATTCTTTTCTTTCAATTTCGAAATAAATTCCTGTTCACTCAACTCAAGCGCATCCGGACCAATGTCATTTTCGTCAATGAAATCTTCAATGCTGTCTGCATATTTTACATGACCCAGCTTTCGCTTACTGATGTAATGCAGTTTATGTTTGTTTTTTAAAACAAAACTGCACTTTGTGTAATCCGGTGTTTCCTCACTTTCTTTCAAATACTCAAGGTAACCGGTCATGCCAAAATGCATGACAACCCCGGCGTTGTCGTCCACATTCATAAAAAGGTATTTTCCC
The DNA here is from genome assembly GCA_964443035.1 of uncultured Tangfeifania sp. Lineage (GTDB taxonomy): Bacteria > Bacteroidota > Bacteroidia > Bacteroidales > Prolixibacteraceae > Tangfeifania. Next base: position 6,541 of record CAYUBV010000045.1, on the reverse strand, counting down.
CGGCGCAAAGTATCTTTAAACTTTTTACCTTTCAGGTTATTATTAAACTTATTTTGATTTAACTCAACAAACTCTTTGTCATCGATTTCAAAACCGGTGATTTCGGAGTTTTTGCTTTTTTCAGCTTCTTTTCTGAAAATTTCAACATCGGGTAATTCAGGCATAACTTATATTTGTTATTTCTTTTTCTCTGCTTCCACAATATTTTCAATTCCTTTGGCTACGGCATCCGGGTTAAACGAAACACTGTCGATTCCGCATTCAACCAAATATTGCGCAAACCCGGGGAAATCGCTGGGCGCCTGTCCGCACAAACCAATTTTCCGTTCTTTGTAGTGTGCTTTATCGATGGCCCATTTAATCAGTGTTTTCACGGCATTGTCTTTTTCGGTAAATAAATCGCTCACCAGTTCCGAGTCGCGGTCAATTCCGAGTGTCAACTGCGTGAGGTCGTTGGAGCCGATGGAAAACCCGTCGAATATTTCGGCAAAATCTTCGCCGATTACCACGTTACTTGGAATCTCGGTCATCACATAAATTTCGAGTCCGTTTTTGCGGCGTTTCAGCCCGTTTTCAGCCATTACACGTTTCACCTGCTTTCCCTCTTCCACGGTGCGGCAAAAAGGAATCATCAGCTTTACGTTTGTGAGTCCCATGTCATCGCGCACTTTTCGCATTGCCTGGCACTCCAGCGCAAATCCCTCTTTGTATTTTTCGTGGTAATACCGCGAGGCACCACGGAAACCAACCATCGGGTTTTCTTCTTCCGGTTCAAATTGCTTTCCGCCAATCAAATCGGCATACTCATTCGATTTAAAATCGCTCATCCGCACTATTACATCTTTCGGATAAAAAGCGGCAGCAATCGTGGCTACTGCCTTCGATAGTTTATCGACGAAATACTCCTTTTTGTCGTCGTAGCCTTCTGTAATTTTCTCAATTTTCCTTTTAACTTTTTTACTTTTCAGTTCATCGAAATTTACGAGCGCCATGGGATGTACTTTAATGGAACTGTTAATTACAAATTCCAAACGCATCAGGCCAACCCCGTCAACCGGAAGCATGGCATTGGTAAAAGCAGTTCCGGGATTAGCGAGAATAAGCATCACCTCGGTTTTGGGTTTTCCGAGTTTACCGAGGTCGATTTCATCCTCATCCCAATCCAGGATTCCATCATAAATCCGGCCGTCGTTTCCTTTGGCGCACGAAACGGTAATTTCCTGCCCGTCTTTTATTTCGTAAGTGGCATCTTTTGCGCCAACCACAGCCACAGCTCCCAGCTCGCGGGCAACAATTGCGGCGTGGCTGGTACGGCCACCGCTGTTGGTAATAATTGCCGAAGCTTTTTTCATAACCGGATCCCAGTCGGGATTGGTGATTTCGGTTACCAGCACATCGCCTTCTTCCAGCTTGCCGGCTTCATTGGGCGAATCGAGGATTTTTGCTTTTCCGGCGGCAATTTTATCGCCAATACCAATTCCCGTCAACATCGGTTTGCTGCCTTTATCTTTCAAACTGAATTTTTTCAGTTTGCTGGTTTTTTCTTTGGCAGAATGAACTGTTTCCGGTCGTGCCTGAACAATGTATAACTCCCCTGAATTACCATCTTTGGCCCATTCAATGTCCATGGCTTTATCGTAATGCTTTTCAATTTCGAGGCACCACTTCCCGAGTTGAACCAACTCCCCATCGCTCAGTACATATTTCTTTCTTTTTTTAACCGGGGTTCTTTTATTTTTAGTGGTTCCCCCGCTTTTTTTATTTTTTTCATATACCATCATTTTCTTTTTCGAACCCAGTTTTTTCGAAAGAATGGGATCTTTGTCATTTTTCAGCGCCTCTTTAAAAAGGTAAAATTCGTCGTTGCGCACGGTTCCCTGCACCACATTTTCGCCAAGCCCCCACGCTCCGTTTACAAGAATTACATTTTCAAGCCCACTGTCGGGGTCGATTGTAAATACGACCCCCGCCGAAGCTTTGTCGGCTCTCACCATTTTCTGAACACCTACCGAAAGCGCCACTTTCATGTGCTCGAAACCATTATCTTCGCGGTATTTTATGGCGCGGTCGGTAAACAGCGAGGCCACACATTTTTTCCAGGATTCCAGCAATTCTTCTTCATTTTTAATGTTCAGGTAGGTTTCATGCTGCCCTGCAAAACTTGCATCGGGTAAATCTTCGGCAGTGGCACTGCTGCGCACAGCCACGCTTTCAAGCGCTTTTTCGCGCTTCTTCAATTCTTTATAACTTTTGAGAATTGCTTTTTCTATATCTTCCGGAATGGAAGCTTCCATAATTAGGTTGCGGCACTTCTCACCGGTTTTTTTAAGCTCATCGGAATCATCCGCTTTTAATGAAGAAAGTGTTTCTTTCAGTTTTTCTTCAATTTCATTTTCACGAATAAATTTCCAGTAGGCATCGGCCGAAGTTGCAAAACCATCGGGAATATTTATCCCCTTTGAACTCAGTTGCTGAAACATTTCGCCCAGCGAGGCATTTTTTCCGCCAACTTCTTTAACGTTCGAATTATCAAGTTCTTCAAATTTATAAATCAGTTTCATAATATATTGTTTTTAAATTTCCAGGTCCATGTATTCCGTCATCAGATCGATGTATTTTTTGGCATCATTTAGTTTGCTGTCATTATCTGTACCATTTTGCTTTTGAATATTTATCAGGGTAACTTTTGCACGTACATTTGCCCGGTAGCATTTGTAATACCTGAATAGTTCAGATTCATCTTTATTCTCCTCCATGCCAAAGTAATCCCGGTATTTTTCATAAAAAAGTTCACTTAAATCTTCGCGGTTGAAAAAATCGAGATCGACACATAAAAAGGCAATGTCATTCAGCACATCAATTTGCCGCAGTTCACTGCTGAACTCGATGCAGTCGAAAATCACCGGATCATCGTAAAGAAAAATATTGCTTGCATTCAAATCGCCGTGGCAGTCGCGCTGAAAACCGGAAATAACACGGTGGTTGGAAAAATTGCGGATTTTATTCAGGTAACTGAAGGAATTTTCGATGCACATACTGACTTTTTGTTTGAATTCGTCGCCGAGTTTTTCAGTAATAAAATCATAATGATTGGCGATGTCTGCAAACTCTTCATGAAACCGGAGCGTTCGAAAAGCATTTTTTATAACCGTTGCATTTTTATGAAACCCTGCAATTTTAGCGGCCAGTTTTTCTATGTGCCGATTGGTAACTTTATTATCAGCCAGCAGCTTATTCATTTCTCTCGAATTGTCCATTCGCTTCATTTTCAGCGCATAATCTATAATTTCTTTGTCTGTTTCCGATTCTGTAATTTCCAAATCACGGGTTACAGGCACCACATCGAGGTACATTTCGGGTTCCATCCTGCTGTTCAGTTTTAATTCCTCCTCGCAGAAATGTTTTCTTTTTTCAAGGGTTGAAAAATCGAGAAATGAGAACTTCACCGGACGTTTAATTTTCCAGGCAAAATCCTCTGCGAGAATAATCCATGAAATATGGGTTTCCACTAATTCAGGATTTCCGCACTTCCCGGGGAAACTGCAATTTTCAATTATATTTTTTACATCGGCTTTATCCATAAATGTATTTTTCTGCCTTATCCATCATCTCGTCAATGCCATCCCTGTCGGACCACAACTCGAGGCAATCATTGTTCAGCGGCTCAAACTCAGTTTTTATTTTTTCATAAACATCGATGTCGGCTTCGCTGTGTTTTCTGCTTTTCTTCAGTCGCTTACGTGCAGTTTTCTCTGAAGCCTTCATTTCGATGTAAACCATTTTTTTATTTTCTTCTTTGGAGAGATTTTCCAGTTGTTCACGTCTGCGGCTCAAATGAAAAGTGCCGTCCACAATAACATCGGCTCCTTTTTTAAATTCCATCTGTGCTTGTTTAAACAGTTCGTTGTAAACCTGCTGCTTTGTTTTTTCGTCGTAATGGCCTGTAAAATCCAGCTTTTCACGCACGATGTCGGTATTTAAATGCACGGCATCCAACTTTTTAGCAAAACGTTCCGCAAAATATGTTTTCCCTGTTCCGGGTAATCCAAAAACCAATATTATCATAACAATCTGTTTTTATTTATTTTCCAACTTTCCGGTTTTCAACAATTTCTTAAACTGCTCTTCTTCAATAATTTTTGTTCCTTCTTCTTTTGCATCATCGAGCTTGCTTCCCGATCCTTCACCAGCAACGAGGTAATCGGTATTGCTGCTCACACTTGATGTAGCACGGCCCCCAAGCGATTCTATTTTTTCTTTTGCTTCTTCGCGGGAAAACGATTCAAGTTCGCCTGTAAGTACAATAGTTTTCCCTTTTAACAGTTGTTTCTGTTTACCCGTCTGCTCCTGAATTTCAATCCCTGATTTCAACAATTTTTCAAGCATTTTCAGGTTTTCGTCTATGCTGAAGAAATGAGAAATACTTTCAGCAATTTCGGGCCCGATTTCATCAATTTTCACCAGCTTATTGTAACCGGCATTTTTTATCTTGTCGAGTGTTCCAAACTCACCGGCCAGCAACCGGGCAATGTGCTCGCCCACGTGTCGTATGCCGAGCGCATATAAAAAGCGGTGCAATTCCGTTTTTTTTGAATGCTGAATGGATTCATGCAACTGGTTGGCCGATTTCTTCGCATATCCCTCGATTTCTTCCAGCTTTTCAGGCTTCAGCCGATACAAATCCGGCAGCTCTTTCACCATCTCTTTTTGCACCAGTTGTTCAATTGTTTTCCGGCCAAGCTTATCTATATTCATAGCGCTTTGGGAGGCAAAATGTTCGATGCGGCCAACTAATTGTGCACGGCAACTCAGTCCGGCCGGACAAATTGTGTAGGCTCCTTCAGTCACCACCTCTGTTTCGCAGACCGGGCATTTATCCGGCATTTTAAAAGGTTTTTCGCGTTTCTCTTTTTTCTCTGCCAGTTCGGCAACCTCCGGAATAACGTCGCCAGCGCGAATAATTCTGACTTTGTCGCCGGGCCGCACATCTTTTTCTTTTATTTCATTTTCGTTGTGGAGCGTTGCGCGGCTAACGGTTACTCCGCCAATCTCCACGGGGTTGAGCAAAGCTACCGGGGTCAGAATTCCGGTGCGGCCAACCTGGAGGACGATGTCGCGCAACAGCGTAATTTCTTTTTTGGGCGGAAATTTCCAGGCAATTGCCCATCGCGGGTTACGCTGCCGGGTTCCCAGTTTCTTGCGCATTTGCCGGTCGTCAAGTTTAATAACCATCCCGTCGATTTCATAGTCGAATTCGTCCCTTTGCTTTTCAAGATTTTCGTAAAAACCTTTTGCGTCTTTAAATTCTGAACATTTTTTAATGTCAGAACTGATTTTTAGTCCCCACTCCGGAAACTGCTGAAGCATTTCCCAATGACTCCCGAAGCCATCTTCACTGACATCTATTATCTCGTAAAAATAAATATCGAGCGGCTGGCCGGCCACTTTTTTCGAATCGAGTTGCCGAACAAGTCCGGCAGCGGCATTTCGCGCATTGGCAAAAGGCTCCTCCCCTTTTTCAATTCGTTTTTTATTTACTTTGCTAAATCCTTCTCTGCTCATAAAAATTTCTCCGCGCAAGGCCAGTTTTTCCGGGTGCTTTTTCCCGGACAAACGCAATGGCAACGAACCGATAGTTTTAACATTTTCAGAAATATCTTCTCCGGTTTCACCGTCACCACGGGTGGCTGCATAGTTGAATTTTCCATCTTCAAAAACTATTTCCACCGACAATCCATCGAACTTTGGTTCCAGCACAAACACCGCTTTTTTATCGCCTGTTTTTTTCTGAATATCCCCGATAAAATCCTCGATTTCTGTCTCTTTTTCAGACGATTTCAAGCTAAGCATGGGCGATGAGTGTTTTTTCTTTTTGAGTTCATCAACCGGGGGGGCACCCACTTTTTGAGTGGGTGAAACATCCGATTTCAATTCCGGAAATTTCTCTTCCAGCTCTTCCAGCCGGTGAAATAATTCATCGTATTTGCTATCGCTTATTTCAGGATCATTCTTAATATAATACAAATAATTATGGTGCTCAACCGCTTCGCGAAGTTCGTCAATTTCTTTCTTCGCCTGCTTTTTGCTCATATTCCCTGCTTTTTCAAAATCGGGGAAAGGCGTTTTCAAGTAAGGATTTTTTGCCATGATTTTCAGTTTATCGTTTCAGCAGTTTTTTTAAATCTTTCCACGAGCGGGTGTTCAGCACATCGTCCTTTTCGAGCCAGCCACGGCGTGCCTGCGCCACACCGTATTTCATAAAATTGAGATTGTCGGTAGAGTGGGCATCGGTGGAAATGGAAAGCTTTAACCCGATTTCCTTTGCAAGCCGGGAATTGTCATCATTTAAATCGAGCCGGATGGGATTGGCATTTATCTCCAGAAAACAACCTTTATCTTTTGCTTCTTTCATAATTTCCTCCATATCCAAATCATAAGCACTTCGCTTGTTTATCATTCTCCCGGTGGGATGCGCCAGAATGTTAAAATTGGGATTTTCCATCGCCTTCAAAATCCGGCGGGTCTGTTTCTTTTTCGAAAG
>CAYUBV010000044.1:0-14079 GCA_964443035.1 uncultured Tangfeifania sp. | reverse complement strand
TTTATGCAAAGATAAAACTATTCGCTGGTTCATATTTTAAAAGCTGAACGATATCTGGTAAATTTTCCGAGTCAAATTAATCCAGAAATTGTACATTTATATTTTTAGACAGGAATAATTCTTGAATTATTCGGGTTAAAACCAAAAACCTTTAAAAATGAAGAAATTCTTTTTCCTTCTTGTTGCTTTAACAATCGTTTTCCTTCAAATTTCTTTTGCCCAAACTTTTTCGCTCACAGTAAAAACCCATGTTCCTGAAGAACTCAGTCAGGATTTCGACCCGTCGGGCAGAATTTTTCTGTTTGTTAGTGAAAGCCGGCGTGCGCAACCACGAATGAATACCTGGCCCGGCAGCTCCAATAACATTTATGCCACGAACCTGACAAACTGGGATATTGACGAAGTATTTATTTTTGATAAAGATGCCGGTTTAACAGGTTCAACAGAAACACAAATCAGCGAATTACCCGAAGGAAGTTACCGCATCCAGGTGCTGTGGGATCAGAACCGGGAAGCTTCACAAATCAATGCTCCAGGCAATTTTTACAGCGAAGCAAAAACCGTTGAACTAAATGAAAACACAATTACCGAACTTCCGCTGAAAGAAATCATTCCACCGCTTGAACTGGCAAAACATGAGTTGCTGAAAGAAGTGGATTTTAAAAGCAAAGTTCTTTCTGAATGGTGGGAAAAAGAGATGCGGATAAAGGCGGCTGTATTTTTGCCGCGTTCGTTTTTTGATGAACCGGAAAAAAAATATCCGGTGCGGTACAATATTGCCGGCTACGGCGGACGCTACACCCGCGCTTCTCAGATGCTGGACCACCTCAACTGGTGGATGTCGGACGAAGCTCCTGAAGTGATCAATGTTTTTCTGGATGGCGAAGGTCCTTACGGCGACAGCTATCAACTGAATTCTGAAAACAGCGGCCCGTACGGTACAGCGCTGATTGAAGAATTGATTCCGCATATCGAAGAAAAGTACAGGGGAATTGGCACGCCTGAATCCCGTTTTCTCGACGGTTGCAGCACCGGCGGCTGGGTGTCGCTGGCATTGCAGCTTTTCTACCCCGATTTCTTTGGCGGCTGTTTTTCGTACAGCCCCGACCAGGTGGATTTTGAAAACTGCCAGCTCATCAACATTTACCGCGATGAAAATGCATTTATTAACGAACATGGCTACCTGCGCCCGCTTGCGAGGGAAGTTTCAGGGGAACCCATTGTTTCGCAAAAGCAGTTTATTCAGTTTGAAAATGTGCTGGGTTGGAACGATACATACACCACTTCAGGCGGACAGTTCAGTGCATTTACGGCGCTCTTCAGCCCAAAAGGAGATGACGGGTTGCCGGTGCCGCTTTTCCATCCGGAAACCGGTGAAATTGATCGGGAAGTTGCAGAACACTGGCGCAAATACGATTTAAAACATTATGTTGAAACCAACTGGGAAACACTCGGTCCAAAAATCCAGGGAAAAATATGGGTGTGGATGGGCGACATGGATAATTTTTACCTCAACCCGGCCATGCGTGCATTCGACGAAATGCTGAAAAAGCAAACAAATCCAAAACCGGATGCTTCCATCAATTTTTCACCGATGGAAGGGCATTGTTCAGAATTCAATCATATAAAAGTTTTGAAGCAGATTGAAGAAAAGTTGGAGAGAAAGTAACTGGTAAAATTATCCGTCTGACGGTTGGAACCGCTTGACGGGTAAAAACATAATAAAAAGGCTGTCTTCAGGTTATTAACCCGAAAACAGCCTTTTTCAAAATATCTTATCGTACAACTGCTCCTTCCTCCAGGGCAGCATCTTTTTTATTTTTATTTTTTACCCAGATGGAAAAAATGATAAACAGAACTATCAAAATTGCAGGCAAAACAGCCATATTACGCAATGTTACCTGTGGGCCGGCAACGCCTATCGACTCGCCCATAATGGGTAGCACCATCGATGTTGCCACAAAACCTGCACCACCGAGAATCGACATTCCCAGCGCTCCGGTTTTTGGGGTATATTCTGCTGCAGCGCCAATCATTGTAGGCCAGAAATAACAAACACCAACTGCAAATACAGCCGCTGAAAGAACGGTTAAAACAGGCCCGTTGGTTACACTTAACAGTAATAAACCGGCAACTGAAAAAATTGCAGAACCAATGAGAACACCCGGTGTATTTAAACGATGAATCAAACCGCCGGCAAAATAACGGCCCACTGCCATTAACCCGGTTACAACCGCCAGAATTATCATAGGATGAATTCCTTTGTCGGCCAGTAATAGTTCAATAAACTGTGTGGTGCCCAATTCCGTTGAAGCGGTAAGCAGCATACAGGCAAATATGAAAGGAAACAACAATGTCATTTTGTTAATTGCCTTGCCTTCAATAATTATGAATACTGCAATAACTGCAATTATAATAAGAGGCAGGGAATAATTTGCAGTGATTGCATGAGACATTGCAGGCACATTAGCAACCAAAATCATAAAAACGACAGCGAGTGTAATGGTTATTGGCGCTCCTACGCTACGCATCATTTCCTTGTAACTCACACCCGTGGCAACACGCTCGGTTTCCGGAATTTTCTGTCCGAAAAACAGGAAACCATAAATAGCAAGCGGAATAAATAATAAACCAACCAAAACCTGCCAGGGCAAATTCAGACTGTCCATGACTATTGCAGCGAGCAAACTGCCGATGACGATTCCACCGGGAAACCACACGTGAAACCGGTTCAGCATTTTCGACTTTTTCTCAGGATAAAGCGCTGTTACAAGCGGATTACAAGCAGCTTCCACGCTACCGTTTCCAAGTCCAATCAGCACGTTGGCAAGAAAAAGCGAAGTGTAATCCTTGGCCATCAGCAACAATACAATTCCCACGAGATGAAGTGCAAATGCCAGCCACACAATGGTGCGGGTTTTTACAAGGTCGATAATATAACCACCGGCAAACATTGCCACGGCAAAACCCCAGAAGGCGGGGGCCAATGCACGACCTACTTCCTCGGGACTTAATCCGTAATCATCGGTAAAAACAGATGCAATCCTTGCCCGGATGGCAAAAGTAATGGCGGTTACAAGCAGTGCGAGGCAGCTTGCCACAAAAAGTTTTGTTCGATTGACATTTTCCATAATTCACAATTTTTTAAAAGTTTTAATTATCGTTTTTTAGTTGATTGATTGAAAAATATTTATTCCTTTTTTTGAGCAAGATAATGAATGGCCTGTAAGATTAATTTCCGGTACTCATCCGATTCATAAGCACGGTAATCGTGGCCCGGCTGCAAATAGACAATGGTGGAAGCTTTGTATTTATTTTCCCAGCCAATTGTTTCTGTACTTTCAGGATGACTGGTTTTCAACAATGGTTTTACATTTGGCGAAACACGGTAATTTCCGTACACTTCATCGAAAAGCCGGAAATCTCTGAAGCCTTTGGTTACAGGGTATTCGGGATTTACAACTTCTACATCCACCCAAACATCGTGTTTGTAAGTAGATTGTTCTTTATCAGGAATATCGGGAGATCGTTCAATGTATTTTCCGCCGATAATTTTTTCAAACTCCGGCCAATTCTGATAAGAAACCAATGAATGGTGCAGAAACAACATCGGCATTCCGTGGCGGGTCATTTCCAGGTAAGCATGTTTTTCTTTTTCAGAAATCTTTTGCCACATGTCGTAAAAAACCAGCACATCAAATGCTTTCCACTTTTCGCCGGCAAGCGCTTCATTGGCTTCGGGCTGTGCAACATGCTCATAATTAATTCCTTCGAGTGAATCGAAGAGTTGAGAAAACTGGATGGTATCGAAAGAGTGGCCGCCGGTAACGAGCATTATTTTTATGGGTTGGGCATTCAGAATGAAACATAAAAAAGATGCAGCGGTAAGTAAAATTAACTGTTTCATGTTAACTTGATTTCCAGTTGGTTTAGTAACAAAAAGCACAATACCGGCAATTTAAAGGTTTACCAAACGTTTCTTTTATAGACAATAACCGGCTTTTTTTCAGTTTAAATGAAAAATTTCACTGAACTTCGTGGAAGTAAAAATAATAATAAAATCGGGTTAACCAGATTGTTCCCGCATTTTTTAGCCGAATACATAAAAAAGATGAAAAAAAATTTGCGAAACATCCTGAAATTTGATTTCAGGAAGCAACCCTTCCAAAATTCTGATATCTTTATAACCGGAACCAATCCATAAAAATGGGAGGAAAAAGAAGAAACATACGTAAAATAACAGGTTGGTTTTTTGCAACGCTGGGTATTTTGGTGCTTGCGGCAATTGTTGTGATCTGGCTGAAAACCCCGGATTTTCTGAAAAGAGAAGCTTCCGAATTTGTGACTGAAAAATCGGATGGATTGTACCAGCTCTCCATCGGTGAAATCGAGCGGGAATTTTTCCCGTTTGCATTTACGCTCCGGAAAATCGAGTTGATTCCAACAGAAGAAAAATCAAAAGAAATTCAGCAAAAAAAACCGGGAAAAACCCTCTATTCATTCACTGCCAGATCGCTGAGAATGGAAGGAATTAATTTTAGAACGTTGTGGAAAAACCGGATTTTTCACTCCCGGAAGATTTCAGTTTCAAGGCCGGTTGTAAAGCTGTCGGGTGAAGAATTGTTCCGGAACGACTCAGTGGATATGGCCGACCAGGTAGTAGCTGAAATCAGGCCGCTGTTCCGAAATTATTTGCAACAACTGAAAATTGACAGAATTGAATTTTCGGATGCCAATTTCGGATTTTACGGAGCTGCCGGAACACCTTTGCAAAAATCGCAAGCTGAGCAGATAATGCTCGAAGTGCAGGGATTTCGTACTGATTCGGCCATGGTTTTCCAGGAAACCCGTTTTTTTGAAACCGACGACGTTCTGGTTAAAATGAATAATTTCAGGAATAACATGGGCGACAGCCTGCATGTTACTACCATCGACACACTTGAATATTCGCTGAAAAGTACTGATATCAGAGCGGCAGGGTTCCGGCTTTTCCCGCTTTACCGGGTTCCTGAAGAAAATCTTTTCGAGGTAAACGTGCCGGAAGTTTATATCAAAAGTAAAAGCATCACCCACTTTGCACTCGACGATTCAATAAAAATCAGCTACCTTGAATTCGACAATCCTGATATCCGTTTCTTTCATAAAGAAAATCCGAACCGGTTGAATTTGGAAAAACTGAACGATTTCGACCTGTATACACTGGTGCAAAACCAGTTCACAAAAATGGAGGTCGACAGTTTTATGCTTAAAAGCGCCCGCCTGGAAATTTACCGGCAACCCGACACTGTAAATTACCAGCAGCAATTTCGTTCTATCGACATCATTCTGGATGGATTTGCGCTCGACTCCACATCGGCCCAAAACCCCGAAAAGCTATTTCATGCCGATGATATGGAAATGCGGGTGGGAGGTTATGAGCTTCGCCTTGAAGACAACCAGCACGATTTTAGCGCCGACTCACTTTTTGTTTCAACTTTCACCAATCGCCTCGGCATCAAGCAAATTAAACTTGCGCCTTCTGTCCTTCAGGAATTCAACTCGCGTTCCGAAATAAATATTCAGTGCCGCGCGCTCAACATTGAAAATGTTGACCTGAAAAGACTTTACTATACACGCCGGCTGCCCACTTCAAAAATTGAAATTATTGAACCCGATGTTTACCTGCAATATCATCTGGAACGGAAAAAGAAGGAACGCCAAAAAAAGGCCGGACTGCTTTTTGAAATGGTTTCAGATTACCTTCTGGGAATTTATTCCAACCTGGTTTTTATTGAAAATGGAAAATTAAACATTCAGAATCTTCAAAATCAAAAACTGCAAGGCTATTTTGAAACCGATTTCTCCTTCAGCCTGACTGATTTCACACTCGATTCTACCAGCGTTCAACGTACCGACAAGTTTTTTTATGCCACCAATTTCGACCTCGACTTTTCGGACTATAACATGCGGCTTGTTGATGATTTGCACAAGCTGGAAATGGGCAGAATCAGGGTTTCCAGCCTCAGCCAGCAGGTTCAGATTGAAAACCTGCATCTGCAGCCGGTGCCCGATAATGTGACTATTAACACCATGCAGCAATACAACCGTTCGGAACTTTACAACATTACCGTACCCAAAATCAACCTTAACGGAATTGAATTAAACAATGCCTTCTTTAATAAAGAATTAAAAATCAAACAGTTTGAAATCGTAAATCCGGAAATCTATTTTGAAAATTTCGGAACGCTCAGGGCCGGCAAACAAAAAATTGACCTGAATGAATTTTACAATTTGATTTTCAATTATGTGGAGGATTTCGACATCGACCGCTTCTCCATTCCCAATGGCCAGATTACCTGGGTAAATCACACGCGCAAAGGCCGAACAACTTCCTTCGACAATGAATTTTCTGCATCGCTTTTCAATTTCAGGTTTAACAAAAACGAACTGAACAAACAGCGGCTCTTTTTCTCCGATAATTTCGATATCAGCATAAGAGATCAGCAGTTTGAACTCTCTGACAGTGTGCATGTTTTAAAGGCCGGCGAAATCAGGCTATCATCGGCTAATTCAACGGTAAGCATAAAAAACGGTTTGTTATATCCGCTAATAACCTCGGAAAAATACGATGAATTTCCTACTACTTTCCAGGTTTCAATTCCCGAACTGAAAGTCAGCAATTTTGATTTTCAGAAAGCTTATTATTCCAAAAATCCAAAAATTGAAACACTCGAAATTGCCTCCCCGAAATTTCAGATTTACAATCAACCGGCAAAAGCAAAATCTCTCGACTTGAGCAAATACCGTTTCCCGCTGCCCAATTTTATTCATTCGTTGCAGCTCGATGAGTTTAAAATCAGCAATGCAGAAGTGATTACCTATTCAATTGCAGGAATGGATCATCGTGCCGGGGCCAGTTTTGGTTTTAACCTGACCATGCCAGGGGTAAACATTGTCAACGAGGGAAATCAGGCACAAATAAACAGCAGCAATATTTTTCTGAACCTCACCGACTTCAAAGCACCTCTCGATGAAAACCACAGTCTCGAAGCGGAACAGGTGAAATTTAACCGGGAGAAAAAATCAATTGTTGCTGAAAATTTGAAAGTACAACCTTTCTCTGCCAGTCCGAGAAGTAACAGCTTTATTATTCACGCCCCGGAAATCAGTTTTTCAGGTTTTGATTTGGATGATGCACTGACTAAAAACCAGTTCAACTTTGAGGCTATAAATATTCTGAATCCATCGGTTTTAATTCACATCAACAAAAAAACGGAACAGGATACCATTGAATTTTTGCAGACGCTTGACCTTTATCCTTATGTTGAAACCTATCTCGATCAGATTAAAGTAAACAACCTGAGTTTAATAAATGCGGGAGTCAATTTTAACTGGTTGCAAAAAAAATTGTTCGATAACGAGTTAAATCTCCATTTCAAAAATATTCTAATCGCAGAAAATCAACCACCGGCAAATTTTCTGAATTCAGAAGAATTTGAAATTTCAACTGCCGGTCTGAAAACGCAAAGCAAAGATGGTCTTTACGAATTTTCAGCCGATTCGCTTATCTACAACTCAGCCCGGCACAGGGTGTTACTGACAAATATTGCCATCAATCCGCTTGCTGAAAAAGAAACTTTCCCGATAATTAAAGGATTCCAGACCGATGTGGTAAACGGCAGGATCGATTATGCCGAGATGCATGGAATCGATGAAAAAAAGTGGTTAAAAGATAACGTGCTGGATGCATTGTTGCTGAAAATCGGACCTGCACAACTGAATATTTTCCGAAACAAGCGCTATCCGTTTAATCATGATCAGCGGCCGCCGTGGCCCCAGGATTTGATTAAAGGAATTAAACAGCCTTTTGAATTTGATTCAGTTTATTTAATGCCTTCACAAATCAGGTACAGTGAATTGACTGCTATTTCGGATGAACCCGGTGTTATTGAATTTCAGAACCTCACCTTCAATGGAGGAACACTTTCAAACATGGAAAATGTGCTGAAGCAAAATAACTTTTTAAGGCTCGATGCCCAAACAGAACTTTTCGGTGAAGCATTGCTTAAAGCGCATTTCCGGTTCGACATGACCAGCCCTGAATATTACCACACCGTCGAAGGTTCGCTTCAGCCCATGAAATTAACCGCAATAAACGACATGCTTGAAAAATCGGAACCAATGAAAATTGAAGAAGGGAAGCTTCAGCGCTTCGGATTCGAGCTTGAATTGAACGCACAAAATTCTGAAGGCTTGCTTTTTATGAACTACGACAACCTGAAAATAGCAGTCCTGAATTTTGATGGCGACCAGCAACAAAAAGCACGACTGGCAAGTTTCTGGGCCAACAGAATGATTCTCAACTCCAGCCATCCGAATGGTGATGAACCGGAACCGGTTTCCATTCATTATGAGCGCGACAAAAAACGTTCGATCATTAATTTCTGGTGGAAATCAGTTTTTTCTGGCGCAAAAAAGGTACTGGGAATTGAACCCAAAGAATAGAAATCCGTTCTTTAATACCAAACGACAGAACAAACCGTTAATACCAAACTGTCCGTTTGATTTTAGTTCTTTTTAAATAAAAAAATACATTTTTGATTAACTTTGAAAAATTAATAAAGCTACAGCCATGATAATGAAATTTAGCACTTTCGTCAAAACACTCTTTTTCAGCATTGTAATAATAAGTTTTTCAGCCTGCCATAACATTTTTAACAACGATGATGATCCCGTCAATGAATACCTGATTAGTTATGAAACCGAAAAATCATATCTCCCTATTCTTATCGAAACACTTTTCGACCAGTTGGTAAATCAGTATCCCGACATGGCTGCCGTGCGCGACCGCGTGGAATATGGGATTACCGTTTATAAAATAACTTATTACACCACTTTCCAGGGTGAATCACAGGTAGCTTCGGGGCTGGTTTGCGTACCTTTGGCAGAAGGGCCGTTCCCGGTAATGAGTTACCAAAACGGAACCAATACCCTGCACAGCAATGCTCCTTCGGAAAATCCAAATAACCAACTTTACCAGATGCTTCAATCTGTAGCGTCTACCGGTTTTGTTGTTGCTATACCCGATTATATTGGATTTGGGTCCTCCGATAATACATTTCATCCTTACCTGCATAAAGAATCAACGGTTCAGACGGTTGTAGACATGCTGCGGGCCATTGATGAACTTACTGAAAATTACCTGAATGTGAGCGTAACCAATGATTTATACATCTCCGGTTATTCACAGGGCGGATGGGCCACAATGGCTTTGCAAAAAGCCCTAGAGCAGGATTACTCCGGAGAATTTGATCTGAAAGCCAGTGCCTGTGGTGCCGGTCCTTACGATTTAAATTTCATCAACCAATACATCCTGAACCAGGAAAATTACCCGATGCCTTATTTTGCAGGTTACATGATTGACAGTTACAAAAACCTGGGAGTGGTAACCACCCCCATCGATTCAGTTTTTCAGGAACCTTATGCTGAAAAAATACCGGAACTTTACGACGGTACTTTAACCGGGGTAGAAATTAATGAAGAACTGACCACGGTAGTGGCCGACCTGTTTACTGAAAACTACATTGAAAATTACGCCACCGACACTACATTTACTTCATTGATGCAAACACTGGCAGACAACACTGTGGAAGCCTGGGCAACAAATATTCCCACGCGTATTTATCATGGCACTGCCGATGATTTTGTGCCGCCACAGATTTCTGTTGATATTCACCAGGATTTTCTGGATGCAGGCGCCGGTTCAAACAATGTGACCCTGATTCCACTTCCCGAACTCGATCACAGGGAAGGAATTGTTCCTACAGGACTGGCTTCCATCCAGTGGTTTTTGGAACTGACCGAATAATTCAGAAATCGGTATCCGGCTGATCAATTTCAAGTTCTTCAATCCAGATATTCCGGTAAAGCACATCATAGCCTTCTGCCTGTAACTTGATGCCACCGGGCCGGTCGGTTATGCCTTTGCCTCCGTCATTGCCTCCGTCGAGACCTGAATTGGGTCCGCCCCAAACCTGGTTGATGGGAACATTGACATGTACTTTTTCACCATTAAAATACATGGATACCAGGGCTTTTTCTGTACGCTCGCCATTTTCGAAACGGGCAGCCCTGAATTTAATGTCGTAAGCATTCCAGTTGCCTGTTCCGTTGTATGCGTGATAAGGCGACGGGGTTTCATTAATAACAGCTCCCATTCCGTGTTTGGTAGTGTCGCCATCCAGCACCTGAATTTCGTAGCGGTTTTGCAGGTAAACCCCGCTGTTTCCACCCGCTTCGTTCACTAAAAATTCAACATGTAGCCGGAAATCACGAAATTTCTCTTTGGTAACTATGTCGGCAGTACCGTATAATCCTCCTTCAGCGGTTGGATCATTACTGCTCACCGCAGTACCTTCATCCACCGGATCATCAACAATTTCCCACTTTATGGGCATTTCCGAAGCAAACCGGGGACCTTCCCAGTATGTCCATTTTTCATCGAGCATTTCACGGCTTCCGTCAAAAAGCATTTCAGCGTTGTTGGATGGTTCAGCACCAACGCCGGTTTGTTTGTCGGTTGAGCAGGAAAATGCCAGTGAAATAATAAATACAGAGAATAAAAATGTGACAGTCCGGGTAACAGAAAAGGTAAGTTTCATCGTTTTATAATTTAATTAATTCAGACCGGCAAGTTAACTAAAAACAGGCAAATAATCAGCAGGATATGAACAATCAAACATTATTTGAGGTTGTTGCGCTCCCGGTATTCATCGATGCGCTTTTGCAGTTTTTTATTTTTTATGGCTTTTGGATATACATCGAATAAATAATTCAACTGGATAAAATCCTGCTCCATTGCTTGTTCGAGCATAGCAAGCGCTTCACTTTCTTTTTTCCGTTCCATTAAAATACTCACCATCCGGTACTTTAAAGAAACATCGCTGTTCTTTTTAAGGCCTGATTTTAAAATGCGCAAAGCATCTTCCGTTTCGCCAAATTTCAAAAGAGATTCCACCCAGTTTAGCCAAATCTCGCTGTTTTCAGGTTCGAGCCTGCTGGCATATTTATAGGTTTTGGCGGCCTTTTCCTGCTTGTTTGAATCGGTATAAACCTTGGCAAGTGTGAGCCAGTATTCCGGATTTGTTTCATCAACATCAAGCGCCTTTCTGATAAACACAATGCTTTCTTCCCACTTTCTCTCCACCCACATTATCAACCCGATTCCAAACCAGGCAGAATCATTGTCCTGGTTTATTTTGAGGGCTTTCTGATAGTAGTATTCTGATTTTATATAATCTTCCAGGTTCAGGTAACACTCGCCAATGTAACAGTAAGCATCATCATTATCAGGATCGATTTCCAGAAAGTCCCTGTACCTGCCAATCGCCTTTTCAAATTTGCCGTCGTTGGCGTATGCATTGCCAATATTAAAAAGGGTTTGCGTGTAATTTTCATTCAGCGCATAGGCAAATTCATAGGCCTCAACTGCTTTTTCGTAGTTGGCGGCTTTGTTGTATGTTATTCCCAGGTTAAACCAGATGGAATAATTAAACGGATCGATATCGAGGTAGCGGTTGTAGTAATCGATGCTTTTCTTATAATCGCCGGTCTGGTCGCTGAAAAATCCAAGTTCGTAAAGTGCCAGGTCGTTTTTGGGATTTATTCGAAGCGCGGCCTCAAAAAATCCGAGCGCTTTTGAAACTTCTCCCGCCTGAACATAAGCGGCTCCAATGTGGTACAGAATGTCATCTTTCTCGGTTTCCCCGTTTTTAAGGGCCCGGCGGAACGATTGTTCTGCATTTATGTCTTCGCCCATTACCAGCCAGGCCGAACCTTTCATCAAATGCACATCGGGGTTGGTAGCTTCAACCTGTTCGGCCAAATCGAGGTACTGAAGTGCATTTTTATAATTCCCTTTGCTGAGTAAAACCTGTGCGTATTTTAACTGGAGCGGAACTGCGCCGGGGTGTATCTGAATGCCTTGCCTGGCAGCAATTTCCGAGGCATTAATATCTCCTTCATCAAGCAGATATTCAACAATACCCTCAAATTCAGATACATCAAAGTAACTTTTTCTTCCTGAAATCAACGATCGTTTAAACTTGCTGAGTGCTTCGTTGATATTCTCTTCATCTAAAAAATTTCGTTCTTCCTGGTTCATCAATCCTCCAAAAATGAAACTGCGAAATTAACAAATCACTTCGAATAATGAAATAACTTCAATTAAAGGTGTTGATCCCTTAACAAATCATTGACGGTTTTCACCGGGTTGAATGTTTCAACAGGCACCTCCACAAAAAGTGTATTCCAGTCGCTCATAGCACCGTTCCACAATCCGGGCAATTCCTGGGCTTTCAAATCTCTTCCGTCTTTCGATTTTTTTGAAATAAAGCCCGTTGCCGGATCGGTAAACTTAGTCAGATCATACTTTTCACCCTTGTAGTTTCGGGTGGCACACACCAAATCAACCGGGTTGAAATGGGTGGCATTCTTAACAATATTTTGTTGTTGAACACTTTCCGGATCAATTTGTGAACTCTCCACAATCTGGAGCGAAACCGTGTCGTCGGGATTTTTTGCCAGAAACGGCCCCCCACCGGGTTCGCCTTCATTTTTCACCATTCCGCATACCCTCAGCGGCCGGTTGTATTTTTCGCGAAGGTAATGAAAAAGCTCTTCCTTTTCAGTGTAATACTGGTTTTCAGGCGGCCTAATATTCAGTGTATTTTCAAGAAAATTGGATGCTTCGGCCAGAAATCCACTGTTGAGCGCAGAAGGATGCCGCTCATTCAGCGCTTTCTGATAACGGAACATCTTTTCCTGGT
Source organism: uncultured Tangfeifania sp. (assembly GCA_964443035.1). GTDB lineage: Bacteria > Bacteroidota > Bacteroidia > Bacteroidales > Prolixibacteraceae > Tangfeifania. Next base: position 1,273 of record CAYUBV010000044.1, on the reverse strand, counting down.
AGTGCAGCAAAACACCGGCGAGCGCTTTTTTGTAATCAACTGTAAGTTGCTTCCGGTTGTCGGGAACCACATTATCGATGTTTTTTATAAAAATGATGTCCGCATCCAAATCGTTCAGGTTCTCGATTAGGGCCCCGTGTCCGCCGGGACGGAAAAGCAAACTTCCGTCTTTTTCGCGGAAGGGTTCATTGTTCAAATCCACTGCAATGGTGTCGGTAGATGGCTTCTGAAGGCTGAACGAAACCTCGAAAGTCACACCGAGCGCCTCTTCATACTTTGCTTTCACTTGTTCAAACAACTCCACAAAGCCTTCCTGATGTTCAGGTGAAACGGTAAAATGGAGGCGCACTACATTGTTTTTGTCTTTTCCGTAGAGCGCGCCTTCAACAAGGTGTTCCTCAAAAGGTGTCCGCTCGCCGTCGTTATATTTATGAAATTTGAGCAGTCCTTTTGGAAGCGAACCGTAATTCAGCCCTTTCGCATTCAGCAGGTAGTCAATCCAACTTGTGCATCCTTCAGGAGCATTTTTTTCTTCCAAAACTTTTTTCAGGTCACCAAAAAACGCAAACTGCTCCTTGTTGGCCAGAAATTCCCTCGCTGCCGAAAACCGTGCAAGCACTTCTTTCTGATTGCTACTTTCTTTGCAGGCTTCCAGCGCCTCGAAAAGCGCTTTAAACATCCGGCTGGCGGCACCCGAGGCCGGTACAAATTTTAAGGGTTTTATTCCCGCTTCTATCTTCCGGTTGTAGATTTCAGCGCGGTTCTTAACTTCTTCTTCATCGAGTTGTATAATCCCGTTTCCAATGGTTGCAGCCGCTTCCACTTCAAGGTAAGGGAATCCTTTCCTGAAGTTTTCAATCTGTTTTTTAACGGTTTCGGGATTACTTCCCCGTTCCTCTATTTGTTGTAAATCTTTTTCGGTGAACATACGCGTTATTTTGCTTTTTTAAAAATAGAAATAAGATTTCTGAATAAAAACAGGTAACAGGCCATTCGGGCAGAAAGTTTTCAATATTTTTTGAACAACCTGCTGAATTCCCTGTGCTGCAAATTTTTCTGTAATTTTGCCGCCAAATTAGAAATTCATGGTGCAGCCAACCTTTTTCTGGGGACATTCGAAACGTTACAACGACTTTCCGACCTATTTCAAAAACCTGTTTTCGGAGCGGGTGCAGAAGGTGTCGGTTGACGGCGGTTTTACCTGCCCCAACCGCGACGGCAAAAAAGGGTACGGCGGCTGCACCTACTGCAACAACAAAACATTCAAACCCAC
>CAYUBV010000043.1:0-14093 GCA_964443035.1 uncultured Tangfeifania sp. | reverse complement strand
CCTCCGCCCATTCCAGCTTCTGGTCCACCCTTAAAATGATTTTTTCATTGTCGATGAGCCATTTCACGACCACCATCATTTTTTCGCGGTTGCCTTTCAGTTTCAAAAGAAGGTGTTCATAGGAAGACGGAGTTTCCAGAATTTTTTTCACCTGCCTGCTGATTTCTGAAAAACCAAAGGGAGTAAGTTCCATTGCTTTCAGCGACTGACATACATCGCAGATACCACAATCGTTGGAATCAGTTTCGCCAAAATATTCCAGCAGCAAGCGGCTCCGGCAGGTAGTTTTTGAAGTGGCGTAATGAATCACAGCCTCCACACGGTTCAAAAAATCTTTTTTGCGAACGTCGTAATTTTCTTTCGTAATTTTTAACCGCTCCGGTGCAATCCTTTCTTTGCTGAAATAAATAAACGGAGTGCGGTTACGGGGTACATAATCAATGATTTTCGATTTTCGGAGGTGCTTTAAAAAAGAATACACTTTTTCCTGCATAATGCCCGCGCGGCGGGCCAGCAAATCTTCATCGACTGAAACATACCCGTTAAAAAGCCCGGTGTAAGAACGAAGAATCAGTTTTATGAATCCGTCGAGCGACGCATTTTCCACCTGAAATTTGTACAGATCGTCGCGCGAAACGGTGAAAAATATCCGGCTCGGACTGTCAATTTCTTCGGTAAATTCGAGGTAACCTTCCCGCTGCAAAATTTTCAAACTGTTGTAAACCTGTGCCTGCTGAAACCGGAATGCCTGGGCAAATCCCTGCAAACTGAATTCGAAAACCTGTCCTTTACCAAATCCCACAGCAACCTGTAAATAGTTACAAAGTGCCTGATACACCTTTTTTATGAAATCGGGCTCAGGAAAAGCAGTGGTCACATGCTTTTTCAGTTTTGTTTTGTCGGCGTTGTTAAACAACAAAACTGCTGCCGATTTTTTGCCGTCGCGACCTGCCCTGCCCGCTTCCTGAAAATATGCCTCCAGCGAGTCAGGCGGATCGTAATGCACCACAAACCGCACATCCGGTTTATCGATTCCCATCCCGAAAGCATTAGTAGAAACAATCACCCGTGTTTTACCAGTCAGCCACTCATCCTGCTTTTCGCTGCGAACGGGATTGCTCAGACCAGCATGATAAAAATCGGCAGAAATCCCGTTTTTGCGCAGCTCCGCAGTAATCTCGCGGGTTCCTTTCCTGCTGCGCACATAAACAATTCCCGAACCTTTCACTTTTTTGAGTGTTTCGAGCAGGTATCCTATCTTGTTCTCCCGCAATCGAACAAGGTAACTCAGGTTTTCCCGCTGAAACGACATTTTCAGCACATTGGGAGATTTGAATCCCAGTTTTTCCTGAATATCTTCAGTTACTTTTGGGGTGGCTGTGGCCGTCAGTGCCAAAAATTTAACATCGGGTAAAAATTCGCGAACCTGGATAATGTTGAGATAACTTGGCCTGAAATCGTATCCCCACTGCGAAATACAATGCGCCTCGTCAACCGTTACCAGGTTCACATTCATTTTCTGAAGCCGCTCGCGAAACACTTCTGAGTTCAGCCGTTCAGGCGAAACATAAAGGAATTTATAGTCGCCCCAAACAGCATTGTCGAGTGTAACTTTAATCTCGCGGGAAGACATTCCGCTGTGAATCTTCAGAGCTTTAATGTCCTTATTATGAAGGTTCTGAACCTGGTCTTTCATCAGCGCAATCAACGGGGTTATCACTATGCAAATACCTTTTACCGACAGGGAATAAACCTGGAAAGTAATCGATTTCCCCCCTCCTGTGGGCATCAACCCAAGCGTATCTTTACCGGCAGCTACCGATTCAATAATATCGGACTGCAAATGGCGAAACTCTGCAAAGCCCCAGTAACGCGCCAGTATTTGTTCATAGCGATTCATCAGGTACAAAATAAGAAATCATTTTTCAGCATCACCCATAATTCAGTAAAAAAAAGGATTTAGCAGTAGTTTTTGGTTTAACAATTTTTATCAACCAAATCTCCGCAGATCACATTTTTTACCAATAGTTCTAACCTATTTTTTTGTAGTTTTGCGGATTAATATAAATATAAAAACAGAGGCTCATGTCGTTTCTTTCTGAAAAAGTAGCTTTTGAAGGGTTGACCTTCGATGACGTTTTGTTAGTGCCCGCCTATTCCGAGGTAATGCCCCGCAATGTAGATCTCACTTCCCATTTTTCACGTAATATCATCATTAATGCTCCTATTGTAACTGCTGCCATGGACACAGTTACCGAGCACAAAATGGCCATTGCCATTGCCCGTGAAGGAGGAATCGGGGTTATTCACAAAAACATGGACATTGAAGAACAAGCCCACCAGGTAACAACGGTAAAAAGAGCGGAAAACGGGATGATTTACGATCCGATTACCATTACCCGCGAGAAAAAGGTAGCCGATGCGTTGGATATCATGTCTAAGTTTAAAATTGGCGGAATCCCGGTTGTCGACGGTGAAAGACATTTGGTAGGCATTGTTACCAACCGCGACCTGAGGTTTGAGAAAGATATGAACCGCCCGATTGAGGAAGTAATGACCAAGGAAAAACTGGTTTCAACTACCGAATCGACCGATTTGGAAAGAGCAGCCGCAATACTTCAGCGGTATAAAATTGAAAAGTTGCCGGTGGTCGATAAAAACAACAAACTAATTGGACTTGTAACTTACAAAGATATTACCAAGGCAAAAGACAAACCACTGGCCTGCAAAGATGAAAAAGGAAGACTGAGGGTAGCTGCAGGTATTGGTGTAGCAGGAGATACAATGGACCGGGTGGATGAACTGATCAAAGCACAGGTAGATGCGTTGGTTGTCGACACAGCACACGGGCATTCGAAAGGTGTGACAGAGATACTGAAAATGATAAAAAAGAAATACCCTGAAAAAGATATTGTTGCCGGAAATATTGGCACCGAAGAAGGCGCCAAAACACTGCTGAAAGCTGGTGCCGATGCAGTAAAAGTTGGCATTGGTCCCGGTTCAATCTGCACCACCCGTGTAATAGCAGGTGTTGGAATTCCGCAGCTTTCGGCCATTTACAGTGTGGCAAAAGCCATAAAGGGAAGCAACATTCCGGTTATTGCCGACGGCGGTATCCGTTATTCGGGCGACATTGTGAAAGCCATTGCAGCCGGCGCCAATTCTATAATGGCAGGCGGGCTTTTTGCCGGAGTTGAAGAATCGCCCGGCGAAACCATTCTTTACCAGGGACGAAAATTCAAATCGTACCGCGGAATGGGTTCCATCGAAGCCATGCAAAAAGGCTCGAAAGACCGCTATTTCCAGGATATGGAAGAAGACATTAAAAAACTTGTGCCCGAAGGAATTGCTGCCCGCGTGCCCTACAAAGGAACACTTTACGAAGTGCTTTACCAGTTGATGGGCGGGTTGCGCGCCGGAATGGGCTATTGCGGAGCCGGCAACATTGAAATGCTGCAAAAAGCGAAGTTCACAAAAATTACAAATGCAGGGGTTACCGAAAGTCATCCGCACGATGTTTCAATTACGCGCGAAGCGCCAAATTACAGCAGCCGCTAATTTTGAAATTTAACAAGGATTTAACACATTTTCACCAGATTAATTTTCAGGTTGAAATAGAAAGCAGTATTTAAGCGTTTTATCTGGAATGAATACAATTATGAAACGAGCATGTAAAATATTTAGGCACAATAAGATTATCCAAATACATGCGAGTTCCATACTATACCTTTAAAAATAGACAATTTTAATAGTATGAAATACACCGTATTTTTTTTGGCAGGATTATTTTTGCTCAGCGGTTTTGCCAGTGCGCAAAACGAAAAGATACTGCTCACCATTGGCGAGCATGAAATTACCAGGGGCGAATTCGAACGGATTTACAAAAAGAACAACCAAAACCTGTACGACGAATCAGAATCGAAAACACCAAAGGAATACCTCGATTTGTTCATCGATTACAAACTGAAGGTAATTGAAGCAGAAAACCTGCAAATGGACACCAGCCAGACTTTTATTAATGAACTGGCCGGTTACCGGAAAGAGCTGGCAGCTCCGTACCTGACCGACATGAAATACGACGAAGCAATGGTAAAGGAGTTGTACGACCGAATGACCAAAGAAGTAAATGCCAGCCATATTTTGCTACGGGTGCCCGAAAATGCATCGCGCACAGAAGAACAGGAAGCGTTGCAAAAAGCTGAAAAAATCAGGAAGGAGATTCTGGAAGGGAAACCGTTTGAAGAAGCTGCAAAAGAATATTCCGAAGACCCCGGTGCTCAGCAAAACGCTGGAAACCTTGGTTATTTTACTGCTTTTCAGATGGTGGCTCCGTTCGAAAATGCAGCGTTTACAACTCCGGTGGGCGAAATTTCCGAACCGGTTCGTACCTCATTCGGGTACCACCTGATCAAAATTCATGATGAGAGAAAAAACAGGGGTGAAATTAAAGTGGCCCACATCATGAAAATGTTTCCGCAAAATGCAGAGAATTTTGATAAACAATCGCTAAAAAACGAAATCGATTCCATTTACACAGCTTTGCAAAACGGAGCCGATTTTGCAGAAATGGCTCAAAACTATTCCGACGATAAACGCTCGGGAGCACAGGGAGGCGAAATGCCCTGGTTTGCAGCAGGCCGAATGATTCCTGAATTTTCGAAACCCGCTTTCGAACTGGAAAACCCGGGAGACATGACCCGGCCCGTTGAAACACAGTTCGGTTACCATATCATTAAAAAAATTGACGAGCGACCAGTGGCTTCATTTGAAGAATCGAAAACAGAAATTGAAAACAAGATAAAAAGCGATCCGGCCCGCAGTCAATCGAGCCGGAAAATTTTTGTTAAAAAGCTGAAAAACGAATACAATTTCAGTGAAAACGCTGCAAACCTCGAAAAGCTGGAAACGTTAACAATTGATGCAAAACCAGAGGAAGAAATGATTCTTTTCACCATCGATAACAAAAGTTTCGGGTTACCGGATTTCCAGCAATATCTGAAAAAAGAAAATATTTCAACCGGCACTTATTCAAGCCATTACAATGACTGGTTGCAGTGGGAAGTTATTGCACTGGAAGATGCAAAGCTGGAGGAAAAACATCCTGATTTCAGGTACCTGCTGAAAGAATACCACGACGGAATTTTGCTTTTCAACATTATGGAGGAAAAAATCTGGAATTTTGCGTCGCAGGACACAGCCGGACTAAAAGCGTTCTATGAAAAAAACAAAAGAAAATATGAATGGAACGAGCGTTTTTCAGGGTTAATTATCACCTGCAAAAACAAAGCGGGCAGAGAAGAAGCTGAAAAATATTTCTCTGCCGGTATGACAAAGGAAGAGATTGAAGATGTGCTGAACAAGGAAGAAAAACAAATTGAAATAAAGGAAGGGAAATGGGAAAAAGAAACCAGCGAAGTGGTTGATTACTATGTTTGGGACGGTCCCGACACAGGTAGTTTTAATTCCGAACTTACTTTCATTCGCGGCGATATTATTCCCGCGGAACCAAAAACGCTCGAAGAGGCACGGGGTTTGTATATATCAGATTTCCAAAGTTATCTCGAAAAACAATGGCTGAAAGATTTGCGAAAAAAATACAAAATCAAAATAAACAGAAAAGTACTGAGAACAATTGCTGATGCTTAAAAACTTACTGAAATATCTTTTTGCGGCGCTGCCCTTCATTCTTCTTTTTGGATGCGGAAACAAAACCGCATCCAATGGTGAACCTGTTGCAAAAGTGGGGACGAGCAAACTTTACCACAAGGATGTTTCATCAGTTATTCCTGATAATTTAAGAAGAGAAGACAGTATTTTAATGGCAGAAGATTACATCAGGAAATGGATAAAACAGGAATTGCTGCTCCAAAAAGCCGAACAAAATCTTTCGGAACCAGAAAAAAATGTTTCGAAACAACTGGAAGAATACCGTAAATCACTGATATTGTACCGGTATAAAAATGAGCTGATAAAACAGCGCATGGACACAACGGTTTCCGAAACACAAATTCTTGATTATTATACCGAAAATCCGGAAAAATTTATGCTGAATAAAAATATTGTGAAAGCAATTTTCATAAAAATTCCCGGCGAATTTGCCAATCCGGACCAACTGAAAGAGATGTGTGAAAATACCGGCACAGAGGGAATAATTGAATTGCGCGATTACTGCGTCCAGTATGCTAAAGTGTTTGATATTTTTGTTGACCGCTGGGTAAGTTTTCAAACAATAGCGAATTATATTCCGGAAACGATAGAAAATCAGGAGCAGTTTTTGAAGAACAATCAGCTCATCGAACGAACAGATTCAGATTATTATTACCTGGTTTCTATCCTTGATTACAAATTGAGAAACGAACCGGCACCGATTGAATATGTAAATGACAAAATTAAAAACCTGATTTTAAACCGGCGGAAAATTGATTTTCTGAAACAACTGGAAAACAATGTTTATACGGAAGGAATTGAAAAAAATAAATTTGAAATATTAAAAACCGAATTAAATGGTAACGAATAGAATATTTAAAACAGGCAGTTTATTGCTGCTTTCACTGTTAATTACAGGAATTACGCTCGCCCAGGACAAAGTGGTTGACCAGGTTGTGGCTATTGTTGGGGGGAACATTGTACTGAAATCGGACATTGAAAAAATGTATATCGACCAGCAGGCTCAGGGAATTAGTTCTGATGGCGACATGAAATGCGAAATCCTGGAAAATTTTTTGGTAGACAAACTATTGATTGCCGAAGCCGAAATGGATACACTGATTACAGTTACTCCCAGCCAGGTAAACCAGCAAATGGATGGTCAGATGCAAATGTACATTGAACACTTTGGCTCGGAACAAGCTGTAGAAAATTACTTTAAAAAACCAATTGCAACAATCAAAGCAGAATGGCAGGAAATGATTCGCAGCCAGTTGCTCAGTTCACAAATGCAGCAAAAAATTGTTCAGGACGTAACTGCAACCCCAAGCGAAGTGAGAAACTTTTACCGCAACTTGCCGGAGGAGGAAATTCCGGTTATTCCCACACAGTTTGAATATGCCCAAATTACCATGCGTCCTGAAATCAGCCTTGAAGAAGAAAACCGGGTTAAGGCAGAATTGCGCCAATTGAAAAATCGAATTGAAGAGGGATCCAGCTTTGCCGCAATGGCTGTTTTATACTCCGAGGGTCCCTCGGCAAACAACGGGGGCGAAATTGGCTACAACGGACGTGCAGAGCTCGACCCCGAATATGCTTCCGCGGCTTTTAACCTGAAAGAAGGCCAGGTTTCCAACGTGGTGGAAAGTGAGTTTGGATACCACATCATCCAGCTCATCGATCGGCAGGGCGCAAAAGTTAATACCCGTCATATTCTGATGAAACCAAAAGTAAATGCCGAAGCTAAAGAACAGACACTTAGCCGGCTCGACAGCCTTGCAAACATGATTCGAAAAGAAGAAATTCCTTTTGAGGAGGCGGCAAGGCTCTTTTCAACAGATAAAAATACCCGTAACAATGGTGGAATTGTTATCAATCCCAATACCATGTCTTCAAAATTCACGTTGGAAGAACTAAGTGGAGATATCAGTAAAATTTTGACAGAACTGAAAATCGGCGAAATTTCAGACCCGTTTGAAACAATTGACCCGGAAAGCAGGCAAACCGTTTTCAAAATTGTAAAACTCATTGATAAAACAGAAGGACACACTGCAAACCTTCAAAACGATTACCAGAGAATTTCCGATCTTTTCCTGGCCCAAAAAAAAGAAAAAACCCTGAAAAAATGGATTACAGACAAACAGGCTGAAACCTACATCCGGATTGACGACACTTATGCTAACTGTAATTTTGAGTTTAATAACTGGATGAAGTAAAAACCCTGAAAAAGTATTTTTAAACGTTGAAAAGAAAAGGAACGAATGGAATTTAAAAACGATGTTGAAGCACTCGATGCACTGCGCGCAAAATTCGATGATTTAAGAAATGAAATAACCCGCGTAATTTACGGTCAGGATGAGGTCATTACCCAGGTAATGGTGTCGCTGTTCAGCAGGGGCCACGTATTATTGGTTGGCGTACCCGGGCTTGCAAAAACCCTTTTGGTTACTACCATCGCAAAAATTCTCGGATTAAAATACAGCCGCATCCAGTTTACCCCCGACCTGATGCCATCGGATATTATTGGCACCGAGATTCTGGATAATGAGCGCCAGTTTAAATTTATTCAGGGGCCACTGTTTGCCAACATCATTCTGGCTGATGAGATTAACCGTACACCGCCCAAAACCCAGTCGGCACTTTTAGAGGCCATGCAGGAGCGGTCAATTACAGCAGCCGGACAACGATTCGAACTGGAGAGCCCGTTTTTTGTGCTGGCAACTCAAAACCCCATCGAGCAGGAAGGGACTTATCCGCTGCCGGAAGCGCAACTCGACCGTTTTATGTTTTCTGTCTGGCTCGATTATCCGAAATACGAAGATGAAATTACCATTGTTAAAAACACAACATCCAACCTGCTGTTTGAACTCAACCCGGTTATTACAGCCAAAGAAATTATTTTTTACCAGGATTTAATCCGGAAAATTCCGATCAACGATAATGTGCTGAATTATGCGGTAACACTTGCAGCCAAAACGCGGCCCGGAAACGGCATGGCTGCTGAAGTTGCAGAGCAGTACCTGAAATGGGGCGCCGGCCCGAGGGCTTCGCAATATTTGGTTGTGGGAGCAAAAACACATGCCGCATTACACGGAAAATATTCACCCGATATTGAAGATGTTCAGGCAGTTGCCCCATCAATTTTGCGCCACCGCATCATTAAAAACTACAAGGCTGAGGCTGAAAATATTTCAGTTGAAAAAATCATAGAAAAACTGCTTTAATGTTTTACCGGGTTGCCCATATTAAATTCTTAGCGGCTTGCATTAGCCGGGCAAACCTGCTGGTACTGCTGATGCTTGTATCTCTTTTTTCGTATTCACAGGAAAAAAAAAGGATTGATATCGAACAGGCAGACTACCTGGAAGCCGATGATAAAATTGCACCAAATGCCCAGCGACTTGTCGGGAACGTAAGAATCCGTCACGAAAAAGTTTTAATGTGGGCCGACAGCGCTTATACCTACACCGGCACAAACAGGGTAGATGCTTTTGGAAACGTGCGCATTAACCAAAACGACACTCTCGATCTTTATGCCAACAAAATTTTTTACAACGGCGACATCAGTTTTGCACAGGCCATCGGCGATGTTATCCTGAAAAACAAATCGACCACTCTGTACGCCGACACACTTGATTACAACCTCGACACCAACATTGGTTATTACGACGATTACGGAAAAATTGTTGACAGCACAAATGTTTTAACCAGTTTAATTGGCAGGTATTTTATTGACGAGGACGTAATTAATTTTTACCGTGATGTGGAAGTTTACGGCGATGACTTCACCCTTTCGGGCGACACCATGATTTACAACACAGAAACCGGGCGCATTTCCATAACAGGGCCCACTACCATCCGCGATTCGTCCAATACGTTGTATGCCGAAGATGGCTGGTACGACTCGGAAACCGGGGAAGCAGAACTCCTCAAAAATCCACGTGTTTTTAATGATAAGCAGGAACTCACCGCCAATTACATAAAATACAACGAAAAGGATGGAAGTGGCCGGGCACTGGACCGGGTAAGAATTCATGATTTTGAAAATGAAAGTATCGTTACGGGAAACACTGTTATTTATAATGACAGCATGGAAATTGCCACTGTAACCGACTCAGCGCTCTTCATGATGTATTCCGAAGGAGATACGCTTTTCCTCCATGCCGATACCCTGCGCGCTATTCCCGATACCGTTCCCGATGAAAAAATTATTAAAGCTTTTTACGGTGCACGTTTCTTCCGGTCCGATATGCAGGGAATATGTGATTCGCTGGTTTATTTTACCAATGACTCCGTTGTTCAGTTGCATCAAAACCCGGTTGTCTGGTCCGAAATGCATCAACTCAGCGCCGATTACATCGAAATGCAGCAAAAAACAGATGCCCCCGATGAAATGATCCTTGAAAATAACAGCTTTATCATCTCAAAACTCGATTCGGGCCGGTTCGACCAGATTAAAGGGAAAAATATGGTGGGCTACATTGTAAATAATGAATTGAATAAAATTGATGTAAACGGCAACGGCCAAACGTTGTACTATGCCCGCGAAGATAGTGCAATCATCGGGCTGAACCGCGCGGAAAGCGCAAGAATCTCAATCATGTTTAAAGAAGGCCAGGCTTTCAAAATTGCATTTTTTACTGCACCCGAAGGTCAGATGAAGCCGCTTTTTGAGTTAACCGAAGAAGAAAAAAAACTGAGTGGCTTCGATTGGAAAATCAGTCAGCGCCCACTTTCAAAACACGATCTCTTTGGCAGAAAAACTGATACTCCTGAAGTTCCCGCCAACACTGTCCTTTCCGAAGAAAAAAAATAAATATCCAGCCTCTTTTAAAACTTAACTCCAAATTCATTGTTGTTGATTCCGTATTTAAATGAATAAGCAGATAACAGACAAAATTATCTGATTATTAATTTTCATCATAAAAAAGCAGTTATTTATTTTCATTTTAAAAAAATATTGCAATATTTGCAGCAATTCGTAAGCAAAACAGAATGATTTTACGCAACAACATATCAATTCTCGACCTAATTATTGGTATTATTCTTCTACTAAAGAATAAGTGAGAATGGTATATTGTTAAGCGAAAAAAGAATATTGTCAAAGCCATTCTCATAAAAAGAGGATGGCTTTTTTTATGAAAAAGCAGAACAAAAAAAAGACGAAAATTTATAAATGAAAAACAGAAAGCGATGAGTGACAGACTTTACATTTTTGACACAACACTGAGGGACGGAGAACAAGTCCCCGGTTGCCAGTTGAACACGGTTGAAAAAATTGAAGTTGCCAAAGCACTGCAGGATTTGGGAGTTGATGTAATTGAAGCAGGCTTTCCCATTTCCAGCCCCGGCGATTTTGAATCGGTAGTTGAAATTTCAAAAGCGGTTTCGTGGCCAACTATTTGCGCCCTAACCCGCGCAGTAAAAAAAGACATTGACGTGGCAGCCGAATCGCTAAAATATGCCAAAAAAGGAAGAATCCACACCGGAATCGGCACCTCATATTTTCACATTCATTACAAACTGAATTCAACCCAGGAAGCGATTATCGAACGTGCTGTTGAAGCAGTAAAATACGCAAAAAAATATGTGGAGGATGTGGAATTTTATGCTGAAGATGCCGGAAGAACTGAAAATGAGTACCTGGCACGCGTAGTTGAAGCTGTTATAAAAGCAGGTGCAACAGTTGTAAATATTCCCGATACTACCGGTTATTGCCTGCCCAATGAATTTGGAGAGAAAATAAAATTCCTGAAAGAAAATGTAAAAGGCATCGATAAAGCGATTATTTCCACACATTGCCACAACGATTTGGGAATGGCAACGGCCAATACCATCACAGGAATTATGAACGGCGCACGCCAGGCTGAGGTCACAATCAACGGTATTGGCGAACGCGCCGGAAATACCTCACTCGAAGAGGTAGTAATGATTCTGAAAAGCCGTTATAAAGAGTTGGGGATTGAAACCGGAGTCAACACAAAAAACATTTACCAGACCAGCCGGTTGGTTTCCACACTGATGAATATGCCGGTTCAGCCCAACAAAGCAGTAGTCGGACGAAACGCCTTTGCGCACTCTTCGGGAATTCACCAGGATGGCGTGCTGAAAAACCGTGAGAACTACGAAATTATGGATCCGACGGATGTGGGAATCAACGAATCGGCGATTTTGCTGACAGCCCGCAGCGGACGCGCCGCATTGAAACACCGTCTTGAATTGATGGGCTTCGAATTGACAAAAGACAAGCTGGATGAAGTTTACGAAAGATTTCTGGAACTGGCCGACAGGAAAAAAGACATTCGCGACGACGATATTGCACTGCTGGTAGGTGATGCAACTCGCCAGGAACGACGCATTAAGCTGGAATCGCTCCAGGTTGTAACCGGCAAAAAACTGGAACCCGTTGCCATTGTCAGGTTAGATATTGCCGGTGAGAAATTCGATGCTACTTCTTCAGGAAATGGCCCGGTAGATGCATCCATTAAAGCTGTAAAACAGATCATTCACAGGCAAATTACCATCGAAGAATTTTTGGTTCAGGCCATTACCCGCGGCAGCGACGACATTGGAAAAGTACACATGCAGATTGAATACAACGATTCGATTTTCCACGGTTTTGGCGCCCACACCGACATCATCACAGCGTCGGTGGAAGCTTATCTCGATGCAGTAAACAAACTGCCTGTTCAAGTTTAACCTGAAGAAATCAATATAAAAAAATGGAAGCAAAAACACTATTCGATAAAATTTGGGATGCCCACGTGGTAAAAAAAGTGGAAGGCGGCCCAAGTGTACTCTATATCGACCGTCACTTTATTCACGAGGTAACCAGCCCTGTAGCATTTTTAGGATTAAAAAAACGTGGTTTAAAAGTTTTCCGGCCTGAGCGGACAACTGCTACGCCCGACCACAATGTACCGACCGAAAATCAGCATCTCTCAATTATTGATGAACTTTCACGCAACCAGGTAGAAATGCTGAAAAAAAATTGTGCAGAACACAACATTCAATATCATGATTTGCAAACCGACGGACATGGAATTGTACACATTATCGGCCCCGAAAAAGGGCTGACACAACCCGGGATGACCATCGTTTGCGGCGACAGCCACACTTCTACACACGGTGCATTTGGGGCCATCGCTTTTGGAATCGGAACCAGTGAGGTGGAAATGGTTTTGGCCAGCCAAAGCATTATGCAACCTAAGCCCAAAAAAATGCGGATTACCATCAACGGCAAACTCAATAAAGGCGTAACTGCCAAAGACATTGCATTGTACATCATTTCGCAAATTACAACCAGCGGCGGAACCGGCCACTTTATTGAATATGCTGGCTCAGCCATCACCAGCCTGAGTATGGAAGGCCGGATGACACTTTGCAACCTGAGCATTGAAAGCGGAGCACGCGGTGGAATGATTGCACCCGACGAAACAACTTTCAACTACCTGAAAGGCCGCGAATATGTGCCTAAAGGAGAAGATTGGGATAATACTGTTGAAAAATGGAAACAACTAAAAAGTGATGAAGATGCGGTTTTCGATACTGAATATACGTATGACGCCGCTAACATTGAGCCGATGATTACTTACGGTACCAACCCCGGAATGGGAATCGGCATCACCCAAAACATTCCATCTACTGAAGGAATGACTGCCAGCGATAAACGAACACTTGAAAAAGCCCTGGATTATATGGGGTATTCTCCCGGCGAAAAAATGCTCGGTAAGCCGGTCGATTATGTTTTCCTGGGAAGTTGCACCAACGGAAGAATCGAAGATTTCAAAGCCTTTGCATCGTTTGTAAAAGGCAGAAAGAAAGCTGAAAATGTAAATGCCTGGCTGGTACCCGGCTCAAAACACGTTGAGAAACAGATATTGGAAGAAGGGTTAAAAGAAATTCTGGAAGAAGCCGGTTTTGAACTCCGTCAGCCCGGATGCTCGGCCTGCCTGGCCATGAACGAAGATAAAATTCCCGAAGGAAAATACGCAGTTTCTACTACCAACCGAAACTTCGAAGGCCGCCAGGGACCGGGTTCACGTACCCTGCTTGCAAGTCCGCTTACGGCAGCGGCTGCGGCCATTACCGGTGTGGTAACAGATCCGAGGGAACTGATGGAAAGCTCCCCAGCCCCAAAAGAGAAGAAGGTTTTAGTTTAATAAGATTGAGATTAAAATTGAAAAATACTAGATAAGAATTCTGCACTCTTTCTCCTCTCCGCCAAATGGCGGAAAGCAGGGAGGGGCTAATAAATTCAATAAAATGGCATACGATAAATTCTCAGCAATAAAATCACCGGCAGTTCCCCTTCCGGTTGAAAATGTGGACACCGACCAGATAATACCGGCGCGGTTTCTGAAAGCAGTTGAAAGAAAAGGTTTTGGTGATAATTTATTCCGCGATTGGCGCTATAATAAAGACGGTTCTCCAAAAGCTGATTTTCC
>CAYUBV010000042.1:13262-14340 GCA_964443035.1 uncultured Tangfeifania sp. | reverse complement strand
AAATTTGCAGTGTTGCTGTTTTTTTATTGAGCAGGTGACCGAAAGTCACCAGTCCAACTGGTCGAAGTTCAATTCCCTATCATATAAAGATTATTATCCGTGCGGAGAATCATTCGATCGCGCACAAAAACAGGCAGGGCTTTTACGGTTTCGCCGATGCTGTTTTCTGCTACTTTCTCAAATGAGTTGCCGGGTTTTATAATGGTGCAGTCGCCTTTTACATTGAAAAAGTAGATATTGCCCCCAGCATAAATGGGTGACGCATTGAAATTGCCGCGCAGTTTTTCTTTCCACACCGGTTGTCCGGTCATGGCATCGAGGCAGGTGACCATTCCCCGGTCATGTACCATGTACATTTTTCCGTCAACAATTACCGGCGTGGGAATTTGCGGCACCTCATCTTCGTACATCCATTTCACATGCGTTTCAGTTACATCGCCCTCGCCGGTGGGATCAATGGCATACTGCCGTGTAAAAAATGGTTTGTTGTCCAGAAAAATCCATCCTGAATTGACAAACACCAGTCCGTTCCAGAAAAGCGGTTGGCTTACGGTTGAATCGTAGCCGTATTCGATGGTCCATACCACTTCGCCGGTATTCACATCGTGGGCAAAACACATAAACGCCGAGTTGCTGATAAGCAGTTCCCGGCCATCCACCTCAATCACAATCGGGGTTTGATATGACTTCCGGTAAACCGGTTCCAGCGGATCGTAAATTTCGGCGGGACGCACACTTTTCCAGATGGTTTCGCCTGTTCGTTTATCGAGCGCCACCACATACGGATCATCCGTTCCCTCCAAATGCACAATCAGCATATTTTTATGAATGACGGGTGAAGATGCAGGCCCCTGCATGTGTTCGGCTTTCAAATCTTCGCGTTTCCAGGCCACTTCAAAAGTTTCGGTATCGATGCAGGCAGTTCCAAAAGTGCCGTAATGCACATAAACATAGCCATCTTCGATACAGGGCGTGGGAGTTGCATACGAATTGGTACTGTGAATCCGCTGCGGATCGGCACTGGTAAAGATTGTTTTTTCGCTAAGCAACTTTCCCGTTTCAAAATCGAAACAAAGTG
>CAYUBV010000042.1:11946-13162 GCA_964443035.1 uncultured Tangfeifania sp. | reverse complement strand
ACTTGTTTTGCAATTTCTGTTTCAATAAACTCAAAATTATTTTAATTTAGAAATTCTAACTTTTCAGCTTTGAATCAAAAAAGTGTAAAATATTCCGTCGGATTTCTCATCCTGTTTTATGCGGTGGGAATTACAGGATTCATTGTTCCGCAAACCCACTCGTTTTTTAAAACGCTCACACCTTTTGCCCTGCTTATGAGTGCAGGTTTTTTGGCCTGGTTTCACCGTCCGGCCTACACCACAAAAACGTTGCTGATTTTCGCCGTCATTTTTCTGTTTTCGTTTCTGGCCGAAATGGTTGGTGTTCAAACCGGCTCAATTTTCGGGCATTACATTTACGGCGATAGCCTGGGATTGAAAATCCTGGAAACCCCGCTGATAATCGGCCTGAACTGGCTGATGCTGATTTACTGTACAAAAATTATTGCCGACAGGATTACAACCAATGAAACGATAAAACCTTTTGCCGGTGCGCTTCTGATGGTAATTTACGACCTGGTTTTGGAGCAGGCGGCCCCAAAACTCGATATGTGGAGTTGGGAAGGCGGAACAATTCCGGTGCAAAACTATGTGGCCTGGTTTGTTTTTGCTTTTTTCTTTCACCTGATGATTCGCAAAGCAAAAGTTGAATTTAAAAATCCGCTGGCCATCCCGGTTTTTCTGATACAGTTTTTCTTTTTTGTAATTTTAGTGATTTACTTTTTGATTCGCGGTTTATGAAAAAAGCAAAACATCACTGGTTTTTGTACCCGTTTCTGCAATGGTACGGCCGGACGCGCATGAAAATGCACTTCAGCAAAATCAGGATGATTGGCGACATTGAAAAAAAAGAACTTCCGGTTTTGCTCATTGCCAACCATTTTAGCTGGTGGGACGGATTTTTCATCGCATCCTTAAATCAGCAAAAAATTGGCAAACGGTTTCACATTATGATGGAAGAAAAACAGCTTTCCGAGAATCGTTTTCTGAATTACGGCGGTGTTTATTCCGTTCGCAAACAATCGAAAGACGTGATGGAGTCGCTGAAATATACCCTTGAATTGTTAACGGATTCCGGGAACCTGGTGGCGCTTTTTCCGCAGGGCAAGTTTGAATCGAAGTACCGGCATCCGCTGCATTTTGAAAAGGGGCTCGGCTGGATTATAAAAAAGCTCGGTTCAGAAGTGCAGTTCATTTTTATGGCCAACCAGGTAGAATATTTCGATTCGGTAAAACC
>CAYUBV010000042.1:1188-11846 GCA_964443035.1 uncultured Tangfeifania sp. | reverse complement strand
GACAAGCGGTTCCGGCAGGTTAATTCAATGGGACTTCCGCCCGGGTGGCTCGGAAAAAACAATGCCTGTCACCAACTGGCTTTACAGGCCAAAGGCGATTACCTTCTGTTCCTGGATGCGGACGTACGCGTGAAATCAGGCATTATTGAAAGTGCTTTGGCACAGGTTCAAAAACACAACCTGAAACTGCTCACCATTTTTCCGAAACAAATTATGGAAACCACAGGTGAAAAAATAGTTGTTCCGCTGATGAACAACATTCTGCTTTCGTTACTTCCGCTGATTCTTACCCGGGTAAGTTCCCGCAAGTCGCTCGCAGCAGGAAACGGGCAATTCATGTTTTTTGAAAAAGAAACCTATCTTGAGATACTTCCACACGAAAGAGTTAAACAAAACCCGGTGGAAGACATTTTCATCTCCCGGCTATATAAAAAAAGAAAACTGAAAATGCAGTGCATGACAGGAAACGAAACCATCAGTTGCCGCATGTATCAAGGTTTAAAAGAAGCCATTGACGGATTTGCAAGAAGTCTCCCCCACTTTTTTGGAGGCAGTCATCTATCCGCGTTTTTGTACTGGATAATTACTACTTCCGGTATTTTTATTGTCGCGTTTTACCTGCCTTTTGTTTATTTAATTTCTACATTTACATTTATAATATTTATAAAATCAACAACTTCGTTATCGAGTCGTCAATCAGTAATTCAAAATCTGATTTGGGGAATCGTTCAACAACTTTTTATGGGAGTTATTGTTATCCATTCTTATCGAAACAAGCGTTTGAAAAAAAGCCAATGGAAAGGAAGAAATATCGATTAATAATTTTTTTAATCAGCTTTAGCACAGTTGCTTTTGCTCAAAACGATTATAAAAACAGAATTTATGAAGCGTTTATTCTTGACGATATGAATGAGTGGAAAACAACAATTGATGAAATGGAAAATTATTCATCGCAAGACATGGATTTTCTGCCTGAACTGATAAATTATGAATACGGATACATTGGCTGGTGCCTGGGAAATGATAAAAAGAAACAAGCCAAACACTACCTGGAATTAATGGAAAAGAACCTGGAAATATTTAAAGAAAACAACGGAACAACAGCTCTTTACCATGCATATATGGCTGCTGCAATCGGTTTTAAAATTGGGTTAAGCAACTGGCGGGCTCCTTTTTTGGGCCCTAAAAGTATGAATCATGCTGAGCAGGCCATGGAAAACGACAGCCTGAATTTTCAGGCAAATACTGAAATGGGAAACATCTGGAACCATATGCCGGCAGTATTTGGCGGCTCCGGCGAGAAAGCACTGAAATATTACCGCAAAGCAATAGCTATTTTTGAGAAATCTTCAGATGAACTGGCACATAAAAAATGGTTGTATCTGAATACAATAGCTGTTTCGGGTCAGCTTGAATTTGAACAGAAAAATTACAATGAGGCCTTGCAATTGTACGAAAAAGCCCTTAATATTGAACCTAGGTTTAAATGGGTAAAAAATGAATTGCTGCCTGCATTAAATAAGGTGAAAAATTAAAAATGGGAAAAAAAGTATTGATAGTGGGAACCGGACTTGCCGGTCTGGCTGCAGCACTTCGTTTGTCGCGCAGAGGTTACGAGGTGGAACTGGTAGAAAAAAACAATAAGGCAGGTGGCCGCTTAAACCAACTAAAAAAAGATGGTTTTACATTTGATACAGGTCCCAGTTTTTTTAGCATGTCGTATGAATTTGACGAGTTCGTTAAGGATGCTGAAATAGAAATGCCGTTTAAATTTGTGGAACTCGACCCGCTATATTCAGTCAATTTTCTTTCAACCGGAAAAACCTACAACATCTACAAAGACCTCGCGAAGCTGGCTGAAGAATTTAAAGAGGTGGAACCCAACCTCGATGAAAAAATAAAAAAATACCTTGGCACCGGGGAAAAGATTTTTGACGGCACTGTAGATTTAGTAGTAAGAAAGAACTACAATTCGTTGATGCACTATTTTCTCACACTGATGCAAGCACCGCCAAAATTACTGCCGGTTTTGTTCCGTAGTTTCTGGCAGCAGGTTTCAAAATATTTTTCGTCGGAAGAGATGAGGCAAATTTTGTCACTGGTAGCCTTTTTTGTGGGCCGCACGCCATTCGATACACCGGCGGTTTACTCGCTGCTTTCGTACACCGAATTTGTGCACAATGGCTATTTCAATGTTGAAGGCGGAATGTATAAAATTGTGGAAGGACTTGTACGTGAAATTGAAAAACAGGACATAAAAATTCATTACAATACCGAAATTACCGGTTACCACGAAACAGATAACCGGCTTGAATACCTAACGGATTCGGCAGGTAAAAAGTGGAATGCCGATATTTTTCTCATCAACGCCGATGCAGCCTGGTTCAGGGGAAAAATACTGAACCGACCCGGGTTTTCAGAAGAGAAACTCGACAAAATGAAGTGGACCATGGGAACGCTCACTTTCTACCTCGGCATCGACCGGAAAATTCCCGGTGTTCAGCACCACAATTATTACCTGGGAAGCAACTTTAAAGAGTACGCCAACAAAATTTTTACGAACCCCGATTCATTTGAAAAGCCTTACTATTACGTAAATGTGCTGTCGCATTCCAATGCAGATTGCGCTCCCGAGGGTTGTGAGAGCCTCTTTTTTGTTTGCCCGGTGCCCGATTTGCGTTTCAAAACAAACTGGGACGACCGCGAAGAGATTGTCGACAGCATTATCCGCGATTTCAGCAAACGGGTTGGAATCGACATTCAGAAAAGTATTGTTTCGAAAACCATTTATACACCCGAGGAGTGGCGCGACCAGTTTAACCTGCACAAAGGCAGCGCACTCGGGCTGGCACACGACATGAACCAGATTGGTGGCTTCCGGCCAAAAAATTTCGACGAGAAATACAAAAACGTATTTTACGCCGGAGCGTCCACGATTCCGGGAACCGGACTGCCAATGGTTGTTATCAGTTCGAAACTGGCAGTTGAACGAATTGAAAAATACCATGATTGAACTTTATGACAGAAATGCTTTTGAATGCAGCAAAGTGACTGCTCAAAATTACAGCACCTCGTTTTCGTTTGGCATCCGGCTGTTTCATAAAAAATACCGGCCGGCTATTTATGCCATTTACGGTTATGTGCGTTTTGCCGATGAAATAGTCGATACTTTTCACAACCAACGACAGGAAAAACTTATCAGGGAGTTCAGAAAAAGAACCTACCAGGCCATTGAGAACGGATTCAGCTCAAATCCTATTCTTCACAGTTTTCAGAAAGTGGTGAACGAAAACTGTATCGATTTTCAGTTTATCGAGGCTTTTCTCGACAGCATGGAGATGGATCTTACCAAAAATGAATACTCGCATGAAGAACTGCAAAAATATATTTACGGCTCGGCCGAAGTGATTGGATTAATGTGCCTCCGGGTGTTTTACCAGCACCGGCATAAGGAATTCGACGAGCTGGTTCATCCGGCCCGGAAACTGGGTGAAGCTTTTCAGAAAGTCAATTTCCTGCGCGATATTCAGGCAGATTATAAAGGCAGGGGCCGTGTTTATTTCCCCGATATCGACATCGATAATTTTACAGAACAACAAAAAAGAAAAGTGGAGGATGAAATTGCATCTGATTTTGCTGAAGCAAAAACCGGAATAAAAAAATTGCACAAAGATGTGCAAATGGGTGTTTATATGGCTTATATTTACTACCTGGAATTGCTGAAACGAATTCGCAGGACCTCACCCGAAAATATAATGAATAAACGTTACCGGGTGTCGGATTTAAAAAAACTGATGCTTTTTATTTCTTCGTGGATTCGTTTCAGGCTGGGAAAAATTTAAGAATTTAAAAGTTTGTAAATGAAGTCATTATTTCTTGCCGCCCTTATTTTTTCTTTCTCTTTTTTCGAATGTAAAGCTCAATCCCGGGAAAATGTAACTGTCCGGGTTTTAACTTTTAATATTCTTCATGGCGCCACTACTGAAGGAGATTTCGACCTCGATAAAATTGCAGATGTAATAAAACAGGTCGATCCCGACCTTGTGGCACTTCAGGAAGTGGATTTCAAAACCAACCGGGCAAAAAATTATGATTTGGCAACCGAACTGGGGCTACGAACCAAAATGGCCCCGCTGTTTGGAAAAGCCATGGATTATGACGGCGGAGGATATGGCGAGGGCATTCTTTCGAAATACCCGATTATTGCCAGCCGCAATGTTCCCCTGCCCCACTCACCGGGGAATGAACCACGAACAGCTTTGGAAGTAACTGTAGAACTGGAATCGGGAGATACTGTTTCGTTTATCGGCACTCATTTGGAACACCAGCAGCAAAGTAGCGATCGTTTGTACCAGGTACAAAAAATTAATAATGCATTTACCGGAAATAATTACCCAACTATCCTTGCCGGCGATTTAAACGATACTCCTGAAAGCAAACCCATTGCACTGTTAAAAAGATACTGGTCAAGTGCCGAGGATGCAAATTCAGAACCGACTTACCCATCGGAAAATCCGCGAAAAAAAATTGATTACATTTTTTACCGTCCGGCAGATTTATGGAAAACGCTGAAAACCAGAGTGATTTGCGATACGATTGCATCTGATCATTGTGCTGTTTTTTCGGTTCTGCAACTGGTTCAGTAGTTGTTTTCAGTTGTGAATCATAAAAAACTGTAAACTCAAAATTAAAACACTGCTTTGCAACAGGCCCTAAAAACCTCCGTATAAAAAAAAATCACGATCTTTAGAACTTTAAAAACAAAGTGGAGCTTAATTTTTCGCTTTGGATGAAAAATTTTTCACTGTTGAAAAGAATCACAAAATGAAGAAAGTACTGATACTTGGGGCGGGAATGGTGGCAAAGCCCCTTGCCGAATATTTGCTGAAAAACACTATTGAAGTAACAATGGCCAGCCGCACAAAATCAAAAGCGGAAGCAATTATTTCAGGGCATAAAAACGGAACTGCCATTGAATGGCTGACTGATGATTTGGGAACACTGGACAACCTGATTTCCGGGCATGACGTAATTGTTAGCCTGTTGCCTTACGAACATCACGTAAGAGTTGCCAGCTTTTGCATACGGCACAAAAAAAATATGGTCACCACTTCCTACGTTTCAAAAGAAATGCAGGAACTCGACGAAGAGGCGAAAAACGCAGGCATTCTTTTGCTGAATGAGATTGGTGTTGACCCGGGATTCGACCACATGACGGCCATGCGCATCATCGACAAAGTGCATGAATATGATGGAAAAGTAAAGGAATTCTACTCGCTTTGCGGAGCCCTGCCGGCACCTGAGGAAGCAGACAATCCGCTGGGCTATAAATTTGCCTGGTCGCCACGCGGTGTGCTCAAAGCAAGCAACAACGGAGCTACGTACCGCAAAAACGGGCAAATTGTTGAAATTCCCACCGAAGACCTTTTTAAAAACCCGCTTAAAATCGATGTTCAGGAAGTGGGAAAACTGGAAGTTTATCCCAACCGCGATTCATTAATTTACGCCGACCTTTACAACCTGCAGGAAGCCGAAACAATTTACAGGGGCACCTTCCGCTACCCGCACTGGTGCGAAAGCCTCGATGTGATCAAAGAACTGGGATTGCTTTCATATGAGAAACAAAATTTTGAAAATAAAAGCTACAAACGGGTTATTGCCGAAAAAATCGGGGTTTATCCTAAAAATGTAAAGGAAAAAATTGCAGAAAAAATGAATATCGAACTGGATCATCCGGCCATTGCTGCGCTTGACTGGTTGGGTTATTTCGATAATGAACTCATAAAAATACCGGAAGGCTCCACTTTCGATCTGACAGCAGAACTGATGATGCGAAAAATGATGCTCCCCGAAGATGGCAGAGACATGGTTGTAATGCTGCACTCATTTCTGATTGAAAAAATAAACGGCGAAAAAGAGGTCATCAAATCGCGGATGATCGATTTTGCAACCCCGCATGACACCTCCATTTCGAGAACAGTAGCGCTGCCAGCCGCCATTGCTGTCAAACTAATTCTCGGGGATAAAATAGATGCAAAAGGGGTGCGGATTCCGGTAGCAAAAGCAATATACGAACCGGTGCTGAAAGAGCTTGAAAAACTTGGAATTTCGATGGAAGAAGAGTGGAATTTGCATGAGTCGGAAAAACTGAATTAACAGGTATTAGATGGAAGCGACAAAAAAAATATACATGTTTCTTATTCTGGTGGTGCTGGTGCTTATTCTGATTTATGCACAGACCATCATTATACCGTTTATTCTGGCTCTTCTTTTTCTGTTTCTGATAAGGGTAATCCGCAGCACCTTATCAAGAGTAAAATTTATCGGACGCCTGCCGCGATGGGGCCTCACACTCATTTCGTCGGCGCTGCTCTTAACTTTTCTGTTGTTCACGATTGAAATGATCAGCCAAAACATTCAGCAACTTTCCGTCACACTTCCCATTTACGAAGCCAACCTGAATAAAATAACCCAAAAATTAAATACCCAGTTCGACATCAATATTTCAAACATGGTAAGCGACTTTGCGCAGGATTTAAATTTCAGAGGAATACTCAGCCGGATTTTCTCTACGCTCACCGGCCTTTTCGGCGATGCATTTATGGTTTTTCTCTATCTTATTTTTTTATTGATTGAAGAGCCTATTTTCTCCAAAAAAATTAAGGCCATGTATCCTGATCAGAAAAAATACAGCCGGATAAACGGCCTGATTAAAAAAATCGATAAATCAATCAGCAATTATATTGCACTAAAAACACTGGTAAGTTTACTTACAGGCTTTTTAAGCTATTTTGTTCTGCTGACCATCGGGATAGATGCTCCCCTTTTCTGGGCATTTCTGATTTTTGTGCTCAACTATATTCCTTCTATCGGCTCACTCATTGCTACCATCTTCCCCACCATTTTTGCCTTGTTTCAGTTTGGCGATTTTACACCCGCCATTTTGGTGCTCACAATAGTTGGCGCCATCCAACTGATTATGGGAAACCTGGTGGAACCCCGGCTCATGGGAAATTCTTTGAACATCAGTCCGCTTGTTGTTTTTCTTACACTTGCACTCTGGGGGGTTATGTGGGGCATTACCGGAATGCTGCTGAGTGTTCCCATCACGGTAATTCTCATAATTATCATGTCGGAATTTCCCGACACACGCCCCATTGCTGTTTTATTAAGCCGGCGGGGAGAAATTAACACCAAACAGAATGAATAAAATTAGTTCAACCCAAAAATATCGATAACAAAATACAGGAACGCAAACAAAATAATCAGGAATACAATAAATGTAAACAGCATCATCATCTGCCGGATTTGTTTGTTATTCTTTTTCAATGTTTTATATTTTGAAATCTTCTGAATGCGATCAATTACCTTATCCAGCGTAATTCTGTCTTTGATGATGTAGTCGTAAGCTCCGTACTTAATGGTATTTACGGCAACCTCCAGGCTCTCGTTGTTGGTAAGAAAAACAAATTCAGCCTCGGGCCTCAGTTTTTTTACCATCTTAAGCACATCGAGCCCATTCATGTTTTCCAGAAAATAATCCTGAATAATAACCTCGGGGTCTGCTCCTTTTTTCACAGCATCGACACACTCTTCTCCCGAAAAAAAAGATTTTACATTGCTGTATCCCTGTTTGCCGATATACTCTGTAAGCAGTTTGTTATAAACCTGATTATCTTCTACAACAAAAATGAGCTGGTTCTTTTTTAACGCCATGATTTTAACAATTAGGTTTGATTTGCAGTTTTAAAGATAGTTTTTAAAATGCAATAAAAAAAGCAGGCAGATTTGGCAACCTGCCCGCTTTCCATCTAACTAAACCAACAAAAAATGAACAAATGCTACTCTACCCATTCTCTGACAGTATTCTTGAATTCGTTAAAATCTCTTTCTATTTCATTGCCCCACTCTTCAAGTTCCTCATCAGTGGCATTCGCCCAGCGTTCAGTTTGGTTACTCATTTCATCCAATTCGCGACGCATATTATTATAAGTCTGACGTGTTTCAGCACTTATTTCATCTCCGGCTTCTTCCATTTCTTCACCCCATTCTTCCATCCTTTCTTCAAACTCATTTACTTCTCTTTCAAACTCAGCCCGAAAATCAGGATCATCCGGATCCAATTCTTCAATATCACTTCTGAATTCCTCAACTCCTTCTTCAATTTCAGCTTCAATTTCAGCTTCGTCATCGTCTCGCTGAGGTGAGTCGCAGGCATTAAAAAGCCCAAACATAAAAAACAGAACTATTGGTATTATAAACTTCAATTTCTTTTTCATCTTATCTATACTTTTAAATTTTTAATGTTTTATAAATTCGAAAGATAGTGCCAAAAAAAATCACCCCGGCAGAAACATCTTGCAACAAACTAAGGCGCAATAACTTAGTAGTTATACAACAATCTCATAAGAAAAATAAGGAAACTTAAGAACCTGTTTTATGTAGATTTATTTACCCATTATGGGGAATTGGTCTACATTTTCATGATATGTTTTTCCAATTCAAGCATATTTCAAAAATGTGAGTAAACATTCCGTCATATTGTGGACAATGGTGTCCAACTATTATCTGTTATCATTATTACACCGAATGTAAAATAAAACTGCCAACAAGTAAATTAAAACTGATTCTGAGGACGCTTCTGTTGTTTTGCATAGTTTTATTTATTAACTTATGCATTATTAATCAAATAAAAAATTATTATGAGAATTGCAGGTATAGTTTTAATGATTTTGGGAATTATTGGTGTAGTAATATTTGGTATTCAAGCCGTGAATGAATCCGAAAGCTTTAGCCTTTTTGGAGCTGAAATTGCTGTTAGTACTGCCAATTGGACACCGGTTATTGTTAGCGCAGTAGTGTTTATAGTTGGAATAATTTTAATGGCAGCAAGAAAAAAATAGCTGTGAACGCCATGTCATTCCCCAACGACAAATAAGAAATTTGCCCTGTATGCAATAATTAATGCAGCTCTTTTAAATATGAGCTGCATTTCTTTTAAAAAACCGGAGTTCAGCAATTACAAAACTTTAACGAATGTTGAACGTTAACATTTAAACGACTGAACGATACTTCGTTTATAATAATTTCTTTTAATACTTTATTAAAATTTTGAAAAAATGCAAACGTGCATTATCTGTTATTGCAATCACTTTTTTAATTCTTTTACTACTTTGGCTGCTCGTTAAAAGGGGTGTAGAAAAATACGTTGAAACCCAAATTGAAGAATTAAAGATTTCGTCGTTTACAATTTCTGATTCACCGGAAGTTAAAGTGCAGCTTTTGCAAAGAAAAATCACAATTAACAAGGCAGCTACAGAAGGAGACGGAACGGATAAAATTAAGGTGAAACAGGTTCAATTTACCGGGATTCATATTTTTCCGATTCTTTTTAAAGGTGATATAATTATAAATAAAGTTCTCATCGATGAACCCGGAGTATCAATTTCCAAACAAACCAATTTTACTTCTTCTGATAAAGAATCATCAAGAAAAATAAAAATCAGAAAGCTTGAGGTTGAAAACGGCCGCTTGATGATGAATGAATCTGATTCAGCAAAAAATGACACGGCAGTTTATTTGCAAATTAATACAGATGTTTGGAATTTAAATATCAACTCAAAAACGAAAAAGTTTATTTTTCAAAATCATTCTTTCAAACGAATTCGATTATCGCTTAACAACAGCAACTATTCTTTTTCAAATAAACTTTACCGGGCTGCTTTCGACACCCTTAATTTCGATTCGCAGGAGTCAAACCTTTTAATGCTCAACTTCAGGCTGAAATCGGAATACCCAAAGTATGAACTTGCCCATGTGAAGGGTGTTGAAACTGATTGGTTCGATATTTCGCTGGACAGCTTTGCTCTTAACAATATTCAACCTAAATCGTTGCTGGAAGACAGTTTATTAATCATTGATGAAACAACTTTGCATGGCTTGGAATTACATGCATTCCGCGACAAACGACTTCCCTTCCCTAAAAAACCAGATACAAAACTGCCAATGCAGATGATAAACAGCCTGCCTGTAAAAATTCATACCGACACCATTCTTCTGAACAATTCTTATATTGATTACACCGAACACCGGCAGAATAAAGACAAAGCAGGAATTATAAAATTTCACGCTGTAAATGCATCAATCACAAACCTGAGCAACATCGACAGCCTGATAACAGGCAAAACAACGATGAAAGCATCTGCAAAAGTAATGAATAGATCGGTGCTCAAATCCGAATTTATTTTTCCAAATACCCGTTATTCTGAAAAATACAATGTTACAGGAACGATGCAGCCAATAAAAATTGAGGCATTCAACCCTATGACAGTACCCGTTGCATCGGTAAGAGTGGAAAGTGGTCAAACAAAAACCGTAGATTTCAACTTTTACTATAACAATGAACGCTCGTATGGAGACATGATTTTTGAATATGAAAATCTGGAGGTAATGTTGCTGACTAAGGAAAATGATTCACCAAAAAATATCATATCATTTTTTGCGAATGCCGTTGTAATTAAGAAAGACAACCTGAAAACAAACAAATCGTTTAACAAGGGAACCATATCGTTTGAAAGAGACAAAAAGAAATCAATTTTCAACTACTGGTGGAAATCATTATTGAGTGGAATTAAAACTTCGGCAACGAATTAAAGTTA